>CATLDI010000013.1 GCA_949902805.1 uncultured Clostridiaceae bacterium | reverse complement strand
TATGGAATTATATAACAAGAGCAAATTCAATAACAGTATCAAAAGCAATGATAAATTACGAAAAAACAGGAGTGCATTCTACACTAATAAGTGGAGCAGCATGGGATACAACCTTACAATGGATAACGAATACAACAGATGCAAGTTATGCTGAGGATTCAACTGGAAAAGGAAATTATTCTGGTAGTATAGCAGTAACAAGTTTAAATTTAAATACAGCTTATTCAAAGAATAATATATATGATATGGCAGGTAACATATGGGAATGGACAACAGAGAATTGTAAGCACGGTAGCAGTAGTCACCTTATCTATCGAGGTCGGTTGTTACCGCAATAGTGGTTCAGATTATTCAGCGGCCAGCCGTGGTGATGATGGTGGCCTTTCGTACGACTACGTCGGATTCCGTCCTGTGCTTTATAAGTAACGTTGAACGCTAATAGCGATAAACTATAACAGATAGTGTATACGAATGAAGTATAAAACTAGAACAAACAATAAAAGAACTTAACGAACGAAGTACATTAAGTAGGCAATTTTTGTTTATTGTGTTTTCACACAATAAACAAAAATTGCCACTAACGTGGCGTCACCAACAACGTGGCGTTTTTATTATGTCTGTAAGCATAATAAAAATACTCATACAAATAAAATTAAAAACTGCAAAATTCATATAAAAAATCATAAAAACCTTTAAAAATAAAAAAATCAATGATAAAATAAAAAGAAAAAATAATAAAAATGGAGAATGTATGGTTGATTTAAATAAAGAAGTTCAATATATAAAAGGAGTTGGCCCTAATAGAGCAGCACTTTTGAATAAATTGGAAATTAATACATTAGAAGATTTAATTACATATTATCCACGAAACTATGAAGATAGAGGAAAGCCTAAAAAAATTGCAGAATTACAAGATGGTGAAGAAACTCTAATAGATGTATTGGTTGTTTCAAGAATGAGTGAACAAAGAATAAGAAAAAACATGGCAATATATAAATTAATTGTAAGAGATGATACAGGAACTTGCATAATTACATGGTTTAATCAAAGCTACCTAAAAAACAAATTTAAATTAGGAGAAAGATATAAGTTCTATGGAAAAGTTTCAAATAAATATGGGAAAATAGAAATGAATTCTCCTGTTTTTGATGAAGAAGAAACTAGCAAAAATACAGGCAAAATTATTCCTATATATCCACTAACTTATAAATTGTCACAAAATACTATAAGACAAGTAATTGAAAATGGTTTGCAATTAGTAAAAAATGAAGGAGGTCTTGAAGAAACACTTCCAGACTATTTACTAGAAGAATATAAATTAGATGACATTAATACAGCAATTACTCAAATTCACTTTCCGATTGATTTTAATAAATTTGAAAAAGCACGTAAAAGACTAGTGTTTGAAGAACTGTTATCAATGCAAATGGCTCTAATTAGTTTAAAGAATAAATACACTAAGGAAGAAGATGGAATTGCATATAGTAAAGAAGTAAAAATGTCCCAAGCAATTAATGACTTACCATTCAAACTAACAAAAGCACAACTTAAAGTATTAGAAGAAATAGATAATGACATGGAAAGTATAAAACCAATGAATAGATTATTGCAAGGAGATGTAGGTTCACGGAAAAACAGTAGTAGCTATGATAGCAGCATATAAAGCTGTAAAATGTGGATATCAGGTAGCTATAATGGCACCAACTGCAATACTTGCAAGCCAACACTTGGAAAGTTTTGAAGAAATACTTTCTAAATATGGCATAAAATGCGAACTTTTAATAGGAAGTGTTACTAAAAAGAAAAAAGAAGAAATATTAAATAAATTACAAAATGGAGAAATTGATATATTAATAGGTACACATGCATTATTAGAAGAAAATGTTATATTTAAAAATTTAGGTTTAGTAGTAACAGATGAACAACATAGGTTTGGAGTAAGGCAAAGAAGTGTAATAGCATCTAAAGGAAAAAATCCAGATGTATTAGTAATGACAGCAACACCAATACCTAGAACTTTAGCCTTAATTTTATATGGAGATTTGGACATTTCAATAATAGATGAATTACCTCCTAACAGAAAGAAAATAGACACTTTTGCAGTAACAAAATCTATGGAGCAAAGAGTAAATAATTTTATAAAAAAACAAATAGAAGAAGAAAGACAAGCATACATAGTATGCCCATTGGTAGAAGAAAATGAAGAAATAAATGCTAAATCTGTACTAGAACTTGCAGAAAAATATAAAACAGAAATTTTTTCAGAATATAGAGTGGAATATTTACATGGAAAAATGAAAACAAAAGAAAAAGATGCTATAATGCAAGAATTTAAAGAAGGCAAAATTGATATATTAATATCAACAACAGTTATAGAAGTGGGTGTAAATGTGCCAAATGCAAGTATAATGGTAGTAGAAAATGCTGAAAGGTTTGGTTTGGCACAACTTCATCAATTAAGAGGAAGAGTAGGACGTGGAGAATATCAGTCTTACTGTATATTAAAATATCAAGGAAATTCAGAAGTTATTAGGCAAAGAATGAAAACAATGCAAGATACAAATGATGGATTTATAATTGCAGGTAAAGATTTAGAACTAAGAGGAAGTGGAGAATTTTTCGGAACAAAACAACATGGAATTCCAGAATTTAAAATAGCAAATTTATTAGAAGACATGCCAATGCTAAAAATGGTACAAAGTTTAGCAATAAAAATAGAACAAGAAGATCCAAAGTTAGAACTAGAAAAAAATGAGAGGTTAAATAAACTAATACAGAAGAAATTTATAAATAGAATTGAAATCTGAGATTTTTGGGACGCACCCGAAAATCTCAGATCTTATTAACAAAAGAACTTTTGTCGAACCAATAGAACCTTTGTCGAAGGCATAGAAAATAAAATTAACATAAGACATAATAAAACCACCTTTAACCAAAAAGGTAAAAAGGTGATTTTTATAGTACGAAGACTACAAAACATAATTGCTTTAATTATAGTTTTATACATATTAAAAGAATTCAACAATTAAGGAAAATCCTGCTACTACAACAACAGAATTTCTTATTCTTATATGTGAAGATTTATTGTATAAATCTTTAAGACTAAATATATAATATTACAATTACCAAAAATATCAATGAAAAATTGATATTTTACAAAACTATTTTTTGTTAGGAATATACTCAATTATATCTGTTATAGTGC
This sequence comes from uncultured Clostridiaceae bacterium, assembly GCA_949902805.1. Taxonomy (GTDB): domain Bacteria; phylum Bacillota; class Clostridia; order TANB77; family CAG-508; genus UMGS1663. The sequence continues at coordinate 27,821 of CATLDI010000013.1, read as the reverse complement.
AATTCAAATAATCACAAAGCCTAGATATAACAAAAATATCAAATATTACTAATTCACTAGAAATAATTCGCTTTAACACTTTAAAGTCTGTATTTGTATCTCTCATTAACTTATTTATACTAATATTTTTAGCTTCTAAAATATCATCAAACTTGAAAATATAATATCCATTTTCCATTGAAACCCTAACCATACATATTCTCCTATAATAATTATAATTAGATTATATAATTTGCATAGGATACTTGACCATTAGCTATATAAGAAATATAATAATATTAAATAAAAATAGGAGGAACAGAAGATGAATAAAAAAATAATAATGAATAGTAAAGAATATAAATATAGAGGAATAACCTTAATATCGTTAGTAATAACAATAATAGTGTTAATAATATTAGCAAGTGTAGCAATATATTTAAGTTTAGGAAATAATGGAATGTTTACAAGAGCTAAAGAGGCAAAAGAAGTAACAAACAAACAAGAAGCAACAGAAAAAATAAACTTGAAAATAACAACAGCGCAAATGAATAAATATGCAGAAAAACAAAAAATGCCAACTTTGCAAGAATTGGCAGATGTATTATATGAAGACAACGAAATTGAATATGTAGCATTAGAAAGTAAAGTGGCAGATAAAGAAAAAATAGAAATAGGAGATAGCACATCAATATATACAAAATTAAATAAATATCCATATGAATTTGAAATAAATAATATGTTACAATTAGCATCAATTAATGGAGTAAAATTAGCCAATACTAATAATTCAGATTGGACATTAATAGGAAAATTAACAGGAAAAGGAGACGAAAACAATAATTATATAGACTTAACGAATATAAACTATAAAGAAATTTATGTTTATGCAGAAACATATGGTGAATATGTATATTCATCTAATATTTTAAAAGAGAGGTTATCAGATGATTTGAAATACCTACAATTAGGTATGGATCATAACTACAGAGTTGGGATTGTAATGAACAATAAAAAGACATGGATATATGGAGCATGGACGGACGGTAATGACGTAAGCAATACAGCAACAGTATATTATTATTATAAATAAAAAATGCATACATATATAAAATAAAGAACAAAGAAAAAATATAAATAAAAGGATATAGAAAGATATTTATCTATATCTTTTTAATATTAATAAAATATATAAAAAATTCTTTAAAGATAAAAAGAAATAATCCCCAAACCCTTGACATTTACATAAAAAGAATATAATATATAGTAAGAAAAAATGTCGAAGAAGGGAGAAATCTATGTATACTCAAATACTAACTTCAAAATATGGTGCAGAGCTTACAAGTTTTAAATTAAATGGAGAAGAAAAGTTGCACCAAGGAGAAGAAACAGTTGATGCAAATGGAAAAGTATTTTGGAAAAGACGCTTTACAGTATTATTTCCAAATGTAGGCAAATGTAAGAAAAATCAAACAATAATGAATAGTAAAACATATGAAATTCAAGCAAATGGATTTGCAAAAGACATTGAATTTGAGCCAATTACAAAGCTAGATAACTTCCATTCTTATGTACTTAGAAGCAATGATAAAATTTTAGAAAAATATCCATATAAATTTTCATTATGTGTAACATATAGGCTAGACGAAAACAAACTAACAACAATATATAAAGTTATAAATGAAGGCGACGTTGATATGCCATTTGGTATAGGTTCCATGCCATCATTCAAAATAGATTTAGAACAATTAAAAAATGAAAACTACTGCTTAGAATTTGAAGAAGAAGAACAAAAAATACATTTTCTATATTTAATAGATGGATTAGTAGGAACAGAATATGCAAAAAATATAATGGAAGAAGATAAAAAAACAATAACATTAAAACCAGATATGTTCAAAAATGATGCAATAATAATGAAAGGATTAACATCAAAAAAAGTAACATTAAAATTAAAAGACACAGGAAGAAAAATATTATCAATAGACTGTTCAAACTTCCCATACCTATCATTATGGTCAAAAACAAACTCTCCATTTTTATGTATTTCACCATGGATGACCACACCAGACACAGTAAAAACAACAGGAGTATTTAGGCAAAAAGGCGATATAATAATTATTCAGCCAAACCAAGAATTTGAATGTAAATATACAGTAGAATTTTATTAGTGTCCACTGGGCACAGGTACAAATGGGTAGGCTGTCCCTTTTGGGACATTTATAGTAAAAAAGGAGATAATTAAAATGCCAATATTAAAAATATTAATACAAATAATATCATTAATAATTGTAGCTATAGGTGTAGTTATGATATATGATGCACGAAAATTAAGCAAAAAATGGTTTAGCTATGAAGATAGAAACTCAGTAGTAAGAATACTAAAAATAGTAGGCTTCATACTATCTGTAATAGGTGCGATAATAATAATAATAATAAATATATAAAAAGCAAGAACGCAAAGCCACGAATGGTTTTGTGTTCTTGTTTTTATGTAATATTATGCCGAAAGATTTTTATTGAATTATTATGAAAAATATGATAACATAAAATAATAATTTTATTCAAAAAATTTATATCTATAAATACTTTCCAATAATACAAATTAAAACAAAAGGAGATGATAATATAAGAGTATTAGAAGATTATGACCAAGAAACAAAAGACAGAATTTTACTAAGTAAGAGAGATGTAATTATTGAAAATAAAGGGCATTTAAGAAAATTAATAAATGAAGCATTAAAAACAAATAATAACAAAGCCTTACATTTGGAAAAAATAAAAGAAAATATAATAGAAAATATAAAAAATAATATAAAAAATTTACCAAAATCAAAAGAAAATTATTTGAATAGAAAAACTTATGATTTAATAATAAATCAATCTGAAATAAGACATTTAAAAGATAATAAAAATTTATTATCAAATAAAGATATAAATAAGTTTATAAAATTATTACCATATATAATATCAAATAGTGATTATATTTCATATACGAATAATTTAAAAGATGAAGGGTTAAGATTTAAGAAATTGATGAATGATGGAACATATATATCATTTGTAATAATTTTAAATAAAAGAGGAAGAATGACAGTAAAAACAATATACATGGAAAAAGGAGATTATGAAAATAAAAAAAGAAGTATGTCTCTACCGAATAATGTCAAATAAATGACCTTAAACAATACGTCCAAAACGAGTAGAGCATTTACTTCTTCATTAACACTAGTATATCATAATAGAATACTAGTGTCAATTAAAGTAAATTCAAAAAATATTTGAATTTACACAAACAAAAATATATGATATATTAAAGAAAGTAATGGAGGAGAAATATGTCAGAAGTTAAGTGGACAAAAGAACAAGAAAAAGCCATATATGAAAAAGGCTCAAACATATTAGTTGCAGCTGCCGCAGGAAGCGGAAAAACAGCTGTACTTGTAGAGCGTATAATAAATAAAATAGTTAATGAAAATATAGATATAGATAAAATATTAGTAGTTACCTTCACAAATGCAGCTGCAAGTGAAATGAGGGAAAGAATACTAGATGCTATTTATAAAAAAATAGAAGAAAACCCAAATGATGTACGAATGCAAAGGCAAATAACACTTTTAAATAAAGCAAATATATGCACAATACACTCATTTTGCCTAGAAGTAATTAGAAATTACTTTTATGAACTAGATATATCAGCAAATTTTAGAATAGGTGACACAACCGAGGTAGAACTGCTAAAACAAGACATATTAGAAGATTTATTTGAAGATAAATACATAAATAAAGATAAACAATTTTTAAATTTAATAAATATATATACAACATACAGAGGAGATGAACCACTAAAAGAATTAATACTAAGAATATATAACTATATACAAAGTGCACCATTTCCAAAAGAATGGCTAGAAGAAAAAGTAGAAATGTTTAATTTAAAAGAAAAATTAAATGAAGACTTTGGAAAAACAATATGGGGAGAAATTTTATTAAAAGAATATAAAGAAAAATTAAGAGAAAATATATTAAAATTAGAAGGAACAAAAAGAAAATTATTAAAATATCCAGAACTAGAAAAATATGCATTAACAATAATAAATGATATAGAAACTTTAGAAGAAATAGAAAATGAAATTAGTTCTAACAATGAAAATATATGGAATAAAACATACGAAAAAGTATCAAATTTAAAATTTGAAAAGTGGCCAATAAATAGAAAAATAAGCATTGCACTAAAAGATGAAGCAAAGGAAATAAGAGATAAAGTAAAAAAAGATATAGAAACCATAAATAAAAAAATATTTATATATGACTCATATAGAGCAAATGAAGATATGTATGCAATGTATGAAACATTGTCAAACTTAAAAAGCCTTACCAATGAATTTGAAACAAGATTTTTAGAAAAGAAAAGAGAAAAAAACATAATAGACTTCCACGATATAGAGCATTTTGCACTAAAAATATTAATTCAAAAAAACGAAGAAGGAGAATATGTACCAACAGAGGTAGCAAACAAAATAGAAGAAAACTTCTCAGAAATAGCAATAGACGAATATCAAGACAGTAACTTAGTACAAGAATATATACTAAACAGCATTTCAAACGGAAACAATATATTTATGGTAGGAGATGTAAAACAAAGTATATATAGGTTTAGGCAAGCAAGACCAGAACTATTCTTAGAAAAATACGAAAACTATACATTAGAAAATGAAGAAGAAACAAAAGGCAAAAAAATACAATTATTTAAAAACTTTAGAAGTAGAGAAAATGTACTAAACATTACAAACAACATATTTGAACAAATAATGAGCAAAGAACTAGGAGACATAGACTATAACGAAGAAGAATACTTAAACCTAGGAGCAGACTACCCAGAAACAAAAAATAACCCAGTAGCAGAACTACACATTATAGATTTGGCCAGTCGGAAGTCGGAGATCAGATGTCGGAGGTCAGACGTCGGAGGTCAGATGGCAGATGGCGAATGGCAGATATCAGAAGATGGCCGTAGGAGCTTAATCGGTAAGGAATACCAAGAAGAATTTACCGAATTACTCCCAGAGAATAGCGAAAAATACAAATTGACTGAATTTAATGTAGGGGTCGCTGCCTTATCAAGCGACCCGCACTTCGAAGAAACAGCTCAAGAGACCGATGAAACAGCCCAAGAAGAACCAATAGAAAACACCTTAATAGAAGCAAAATTTGTCGCAAACAAAATACAAGAACTAATAAATAGCAAATACCAAGTATACGACAGAAAAAAAGGCTACAGACCAATAGAATACAAAGACATAGTAATATTACTAAGGTCAACCCTAAATTCAGCACCAATATACGAAAAAGAACTAATAGAAAAAAATATACCAGTATTTAGCGACACCTCAAGTGAATATTTAGAAACAACAGAAATACAAACAATAATGAGTGTATTAAAAATAATAAACAATCCACTTCAGGATATTCCACTAATTACAGTATTAAGGTCTAGTATAGCAAACTTTACAGATAACGATTTAGTACAAATTCGCTTAGCAGATAGAAGTGAAAGCTTTTATAATGCAATGTTAAAAGCAAGAGTAGCAGTAAGCGAAGAACTAAAAGAAAAAATAAATTGCTTCATAACTATGTTAGAAAGTTGGAAAAATATAGAAACATACAAAACGCTTGATGAACTTATTTGGCAAATATACATGGATAGTAACTACTATAATTATGTAGGTTTATTAAATAATGGAAAATTAAGACAAGCAAACCTAAAAATGCTATTTGAAAAAGCAAAACAATATGAAAGCGCAAGTTTTAAAGGCTTATATAACTTTATCAATTTTATAGACAAGCTAAAGTTAAGTAGTAAAGATATGGGAGCTGCTAAAATAATTGGAGAAAACGACAATGTAGTAAGAATTATGAGTATTCACAAAAGTAAAGGACTAGAATTTCCAGTAGTATTTTTATGCAGAAGCAGTAAAAAATTCAACCTACAAGACCTAAATGATAGTGTGCTAATGCATCAAGACCTAGGCTTTGGAATGAAATACATAAACTACGAACGAAGAATAGAATACAATACTTTAGCAAAAGAAGCATTACGATTAAAAATAAGAAAAGAAACAATATCAGAAGAAATGAGAGTACTATATGTTGCACTTACAAGAGCAAAAGAAAAATTGTTTATAACAGGAGTAGAAAAGGACCTACAAAAATCACTAAAAGAAAAAGAAACACTTTTAGAAATTTATAATAAAGAAAAATTAAATAAGAATTTAGTAGGAAAATATATATCATACTTAGACTGGATAGAATTAGTATACTTAAACGACAAAGAAAAAATGAGCAAAATATTAGAAGTTCATGAACATGGAAGTCAGAGGTCAGAGGTCAGAAGCCAGAGCACAGAGGTTGGAAAGCAGCAAATGGATTGTAGGGGCTTAATCGATAAGGAATACCAAAGAAAATTTACCGAATTACGCCCAGAAAATAGCAAAAATTTAAATGTAGGGTGTGGTCCTTGCGTCCGCCCACCATTCGAAGAAAATGTCAGTGCAATTGATAGTGAAGAGTTAGTAATGAAGAGTACAGATCCTTTCAAATTTGATGTAGGGGCAGCTAGTAGCTGTCCGCTCTTCGAAGAAGCACCCCAAGAAAAAGCCAAGAAAAATATAAAATCAAACATTGAACAAACACTAAACTGGACTTACAAATATAAACAATCAGAAAACATACCAACCAAAACTTCAGTAAGCAAAATAAAACAAGAAAAAAATAAAGAACAAGGAATAAAAGCATTTTTACAAGAAAAAACAGAAGAGGATATACCAATAAAAAGCAAGCTAAATATTCCAAACTTCGAAAAAGAAGAAAAAATAACTGGAGCACAAAAAGGAACATTAATGCATCTATGCATTAAAAACTTGAACGAGAAAAAAGATTATGAACTAAAAGACATAATAGAATTAATACAAAGCTTAGAACACAAAAACATAATAACCAGAAAAGAAGCGGAAAGCATAAACACAAAAGCATTATTACAATTCACAAAATCAAACCTATTCAAAAACTTAAAAGAAGCAAAAGCAGTACACAAAGAAGAGCCATTTTATATAAATATTCCAGCAAAAGAAATTTATGATGCAAAAGTAGAAGAAAACATACTAGTACAAGGAATTATAGACTTATATTATATAGATAAACAAGGAAATATAATATTAGTAGACTATAAAACAGACTATGTACAAAATGAAAATGAACTAATAGAAAAATATAAATCACAATTAGAATTATATAAAAAAGCACTAGAAGGAGCATTAAAAAAACAAGTACAAAAAGTAATAATATATAGCACATATTTACAAAAAGAAATAAACATGCTATAATACAAATTATGAAAAAATATTATGAAACCTGAAATTGTAATTTCAAAACATGCAATATGAAAGGAGACAGCAAGATGAAAAAACGGAAAGAGAATGAAAGTTTAGAAGCAATTATTAAAAGAAAGACAACATTAGCAACTGTGATAATAGCAGCAATGTTTTTGGTAGTATTCATTGTTATTGTAGTAACATATTTAGCAAGAGGTATAAGCATACTAATAACGATTATAGATGCTTTAATCATTGGATTGGTGCTCTGTTGGCATACATTTCTTTCATATAAACTCCTTAAGAGAGCATATGAAATGCAGGAAACATTTAGACTAATGAAAAAACAGTTATAAATAAATTTTCAAAAAGTAAATATACTAAGGTAATTCCTAAGCATCATGCAGAGTTTGCAGTTTATTTACAAAATAAAAGAAAAGTAGAATTTTATGCTAAATTAATAGAAACAAAAAAAGAAGAAGTTGTAGAGGTATATATAAAATATGTAACAGAAACTGAATACATCAAATATGATGCATATTTACTGGGCTATTTTCTGGATTGTTATGAAATTGTAGAAAACTAAATATTACAAAGGGGGTAAGATTAATTCTTGCCCTTTTAAAATTTTTTATTAAACAATTGCTCAAAAAAAACATATGTGATATACTTTAAAAAAATACAATAGGAGGAAAAAAGGTGCAAAAAAATACTAAAGAAGATAGCAAAGAATTAGAAGAAAAATTAAAGTACATAGGTTTAAACTTAGAAAAAATTCCAAAATGCTTTGAAAATAATGAAAAAATAAAATATAGACCACTAAAAACATACGAAGACAACAACTACAAAGTATATAAATATGTAGATATAAAAGAAATAGAAATATATATAACACCAGTAGATAGGCTAGAAAGCTTAAACGAAAAATTAAAAACAGCAATGCCTATTTCATATTATATGAAATTATATAGCGAAGAAAATTTAGAACAGTATACCTCATTTTTAAATATGATAAGTCATTTAAACATAGATAAAATCGAGAATATAGAAAAAGAACAAAAAGCATTAAATGCACAAATACCATATGAAATAAAATATAAAAACAACTATATTTGGCAAATATATTATTCAGATGTAGAAGATAAATACTTTATGCTATATTCTAGCAACGAAAATAATGCAGAATGTTTATTTTATTTAATAAAGAGAAAAATAGCAGCACAAAGAGCAAGAAAAAAAGAATTAATATATGTTCCGATAAGCCATATGGAATACTCAAACAAACTATTAAAAAAATCTGAAATAGCAGACTTAGAAAATTATTTATGGCTATTTACAAAAGAATGGCCTAATATATACGAAGTATACAATTTGAATAATGAATTATCACTTGAAATATTAGGAACAACAGAAGTATTTGATGGAGTAAGAAGTATATATAAAATAACTTTAAAAGATAAAGAAGAAGCCCAAAAAGTTTTTAAATTAATAAAGGCATTATTTATACTAAAGTCAAATGAAGAATATGAATATGATTTTAAAACATTAATAAATGAAGAAGGTAGCTTAGATTTTTGCTATAATATGCAAAAAATAACATATGATAATTTATCAGAATTTATACGAAAAGAAGTAGAAACAAAACAGGAAAAAATAAAAGAAATATACGAAAAAAATATAATACTTGCAGAAAATTTGGAACTTCTAAAAGAAACTGTAAAAAAACATAATGAGGAATACTTATTAAAAGAAAAACAAATTACTCAGTTTTTGGAATGTAAAAGAACATTTTTTGGTAGAGTAAAATACTTTTTTGGAAAAGGTAAAAAAATAAAGAAAGAAGAAATAAAAGAAAGTGAAGAAGAAAAAAGTATACAAATAGAACAATTACAAACAATAGAAAAGAAAGACTTCTATACAATAGAAGACTTGCTAAAAGTGTGTGAAATGCTAAAAACAGAGCAAACAAAATACAAAAATTCAGAAATGGATATAAAAGCATTAGAAAATAGAAAGCAAAATTTAGAAAAGAAAATTCAAAATGCAACACTATATATAAACGAAATAGAAAGCCACAAAAAGAGCATTTTTGATTTTTGGAAATTCACGAATAAAGATGAAGTAAATATGCTTACAGAGGCAGAAACAAACGAAAATCAAAATACAGGAAAACTAAAAAAGGCATTTAATTATAAAGAAGATTTAGGAGATTTTGGAAAACAAATAGATTCAAAACAAAGAGATGCTTTTTCAGAAAACGAATGTGATGCAGTATTTGCTTGTTTGAATGACTTAGATAGTTTTAATATATTAAACAAAGAAAAAGTGGCAAAAAGAGAAGACAATAAAATAAAAAAGAAGTTAGAAAGCTTACAAAATGAATATATAGAAAATATAGATATTATTACAGAAAAAGATTTTGATATATTTGGAAATGTAGCGCAAGATAAAACTAAAATAAAGGTCCTTAACAATAACAAACACAGGGAAATAGAAAAAGATAAATACAAAATATTGAGCATAAATCCTGAAATTACTTTAGAAGAGTACAAAGATAATATTGATAATTATAGGAAGTTATTAAACGAAGCATATGGAAAAGTAGTATCTCCATATGATATGCACATATATATGGAGAGTACTAAAGAACTAAATGAAAAAGCTTTAAATATAATGAATATAAACCCTAAAGAGGAATTGTTGAAAATTACAAATGAAGCAGAAACAAATATATACAAAATAAATATAAAAGAAGGAATGCCAGTCATATTTTACTCAAATATAATGTACTACGATAATTTAAACAAAACACTTCCATTAGGAATGGATATAAGCACAAAAGTATTAATTGATTTGAACAAATTTGACATGAAACTAGTTTCAAGAAAAGATTTTAACGTAAATGTTTTGAAAGATGAATTCACAAGTGAAATAAAATTAATACATATATATGAATACAATTTAGATATTAAAGCGTATTAAATTAGCCACTCCCACGGTGTTTGATTTATTTTTTTAAAATTTAATTCCTAGCCTCCCGCTAAGAGTAAGTACAAACATTGAGTTCCATTTCATTACACTCACTGTTTTACTTACTCTAAGCGGTCCCCACCGCCTTAACGGAATATTCAATTTTAAAAAAATAAATCAAACACCCCTCGCGCTACTCTATATGTTAAAAATACTACTATTCTAAAATGTAATTTGAAAATATAATCACAAAAAAAGGAGAAAAACAATGATAAACAGAGCAATAATAATAGTCTTAGATGGCTTTGGCGTCGGCGAATTACCAGACGCAAATGTTTATGGAGATGAAGGAAGTAATACTTTAAAAGGAATATACGAAACATGCAAACCACATTTGCCTAACATGAAAAAAATAGGACTTTATAATATTGAGAATATAGGAATATCAGAAAAAGAAGAAAAAACAATTGGAGCATTTGGAAAACTAGCAGAGAAATCAGTAGGAAAAAATAGCCCAGTTGGACATTGGGAAATAGCAGGACATATAACAAAACCTGGTTTTACAACATATCCAAATGCATTTCCAAAAGAAATGATACAAGAATTTATAGAAAAAACAGAAATAGATGGAATATTATGCAATGAAGTAGGCTCTGGAACAGAAATATTAAAGCGTTTTGGAGAAGAACATATTAAAACAGGTAAACCAATAATATATACATCAGCTGATAGTGTATTCCAAATAGCAGCTCATGAAGAAATAATTCCAGTAGAAAAATTATATGAAATGTGCAAAATAGCAAGAGAAATATTAGATAACCCAGAATATAATGTAGGAACAGTAATAGCAAGGCCATTTATAGGAACTACAAGTGAAAACTTTGCACGAACATATAATAGAAAAGACTTTGAAAGTAATACATTTGGAAAAACAATGTTAGATGTTATATCAAAATCAGGTAGAGATGTAATATCAATAGGCAAAATAGAAGATTTATTTACTATGAGAGGAATAACTAAAAATTATCATACAGAAGGAAACGAAGATGGAATAGAAAAAACAATAAATGAAATAAAAAAAGACACACAAGGATTAATTTTCACCAATTTAGTTGACTTTGATATGCTATATGGACATAGAAATAATGTAGAAGGATATGCAAAAGCATTAGAATATTTTGATAGCAAATTACCAGAAATAACGAAAAATATGAAAGAAACAGATATACTAATAATAACAGCAGACCATGGAAATGACCCAACAACACCAAGCACAGACCACTCAAGAGAATATATACCAATGCTAGTATATGGAAAAGAAATAAAAGAAAACATAAACATAGGAACACGAAAAACATATGCAGATATAGCAGCTACTGTTTTAGATATATTAGGACTAGAAAAGCTAGAAAATGGAGAAAGCTTTAAAGAAAAAATATTAAAATAGAAAGGAACTGTAAAAAAAGGAAAGATTTGGGACGCGTCAAAAACTTTCCTTTTATTTTTTACATTATTTTTTAGCTTTAAATAAAAAAGGAAAGTTTTTGACGCGTCCCAAATCTTTCCTTTTTTACATCCCTTTCAATCTAATTCTACATTTTCAAGAACAATTGTAGGCACTGAAAGTATAGAATTGTTTTTAGCAAATAATAAAACCGTAAAACCATTCAAAAGTTTAAAATTTCTATCTACAATAATTGGACGAATAATATGCCGATATTTTTTGTAGTTTTTCTCAATTTTTTTATATGAACGACCTTTAACTTCTTTATAAATATAAAAATAAATAATTATTTTTTCTATTGGTTCATTAGAAATCCAATCATTTGGAATAATAGGTCCAAACCATTTTTTTAGAATATGATTATGAAGACTAATATCCCTAAAAAATTCTTGCTGTCTTTCTGGTGAAAGAGAACGAGAATAAATAAATTGTTCCTCAGTCATATTACTTTTGGTACTGTTACAAGTTGAACAACAAATACGTAAATTGTTAGGTAAAGTAGGTCCACCTAAATTCCTAGGATATAAATGGTCTAAAGTAGACTTGTCCCGAGAAATAGGATTTTCGCAATAATAACAAGTATCAGAAGCATTAGTAGCGTAAGTTAAATCGTACATTAAATCTTCAAAATCACTCAATTGGTAAATATAAAGAATACCGTCTTTTACATTTGCTACATCTTTATAATAATAATTTTCAGGTAAAGGAATTTTCATTTGAACATCTCCTTTCAAAAAACGATTGATTTGTTATGTATATACTAATATAAAACTTCCAATATGTCAAATAGAAAATGTTTTCAATCAAAAATGTCAATAAACCTACAAATAAAGCCCTTAAAACCTTGACAAATAAAGCAAATAAATATACAATTACCCTAGCATAAAATACTTAAAAATTAATAAAAAATATATAGTGAAATAATAAAGAAGGAGCTTATAAATGGAATATGTAAAAACTTTATGGAAAAATAAAAAAATGGTATGGCAACTTGGAAAAAGCGATTTTAAAAATAGATTTGCAAGTACAAGTTTAGGTACAATATGGGGGTTCTTGCAACCATTTGTATTCATGATAACATATGTAATTGTATTTGAAAGTATATTACAAACAAGAAGTAGTGGAGACTACCCATATGCTGTATGGTTTATACCTGCAATGGCAATGTGGCAAACATTAAATGATATGATAATGAGTGCAAGTGGTTCAATAAGAGCATATAGCTATTTAGTAAAAAAAGTAGTATTCCCAGTAGATGTAATACCAAATATATCAATAGTAGCATCAAGTTTTGTAGGAATATTTTTATTCTTAGTTTCAGTAGGAGTATGTATAGTATTTAAACGTCCACCAAATATATTAACATTAATATATATAATATTTGCAATGTACTGTTTTGTTATAGCATTTACAAGGTTTACATCAGCAATAACAACAATAATACCAGACTTTGGAAATTTACTAGGAATAGCAATGCAACTATTTTTCTGGTTTACACCAATTATATGGAACTTAAGTATGCTTGCAGAACATAACACAATATTAAAACTAATACAATGTATGCCATTTACTTATTTAGTAACAGGAATGAGGCAAGTATTTATAAATGAAACCAATATAATAACAGGTAGCAACGGAATATACACAATAATATTCTGGGCAATAACAATAATTTTGTTTATATGGGGAAACAGCATATTCAAAAGAAATAAAAAAGATTTCGCAGACGTATTATAGTTTTGATACTAGAATATATATCTGTAGGGGTCGTTGAAGACTGCGCTCCCTACAATGTATACACAATTTCAATTAGAATATTAAACAAAATAGAAAAGAAGGTAAAAATGGAAAATATTATAGAAATTAAAGACTTAACAAAAAGTTATAAAATGTATAAAGGAAAAAAGTCAAGACTATTAGAAATGATAATTCCAAAATATAATAACCACACAAACTTTAATGCATTAGAAGGTTTGAATTTAGAATTAAAAAAAGGTGAAATATTAGGAATATTAGGAAGAAATGGAGCAGGAAAATCAACACTTTTAAAAATAATAACAGGCGTTACATCACCTACAATGCGGAGAGTTAAAAATAGATGGAAAAATAAGTTCTCTATTAGAACTAGGAACAGCTTTTAACATGGAACTTACAGGAGAAGAAAATATATACCAACATGCACAAGTAATGGGACTTTCAAAAGAAGAAATAGAAAGTAAAAAACAAGAAATAATAGATTTTGCAGATATTGGAGAACATTTATATCAACCAGTAAAAACATATTCATCAGGTATGTTTGCACGTTTAGCATTTGCATGTGCAATAAATGTGGACCCAGATATATTAATAGTTGACGAAGTTTTATCAGTAGGAGATATGGCATTTCAATTAAAATGTTTTAAAAAATTTGAAGAATTTAAGAAAAAAGGAAAAACAATACTTTTCGTAACACACAATGTGTCAGATGTACTTAAAAACTGTACAAGAGCTATGATATTACAATCACGGAAAGAAAACATTTGATGGAGATGTTAAAGAAGGGGTAGAACTTTATAAAAAGATAATAACAGGAAATGACAAAAAGACAAATAATGATGAAAACAAAGAAAAAGCAAAAGATAAAAAAGAAAATGAAATAGAAGACAAAAATACATGGAAAAGTAACTTTAATCAAAACCCAAATTTAATAGAATATGGAAATAAAGATGCAGAAGTTATTGACTATGGAATATTTGACGAAAAAGGAAATTACTTAAATGCAATAGATAACGCTAAAGTTGCTATACTAAAATCTAAAATTAAGTTTAATAAAGAAATAGATAACCCAATTTTTACAATGACAATAAAAAACTTTAATGGAGTTGAAATAGCAGGAACAAACTCAATGATAGAAAAAATATATCCAGGCAAATTTATAAAAGGAGATGTAGTAACAGCAGAATTCAAACAAAAACTTCCAATAGCACCAGGACAATATACAATGTCATTTAGTTGTACACATATAAATGCAAAAGGAGAATTAGAAGTGCTTGACAGAAAATATGAAGCATTATTAGTAGAAGTTATTTCTAGCAAAGATTGCGTAGGAATAGTAAGCTTAGATACACAAATAACCATCTCAAAAGAGAACGAAAACAACAACTAGGGTTCCTTCGGTGCCTCACGTAGCAAAATCACTTTTCTTCAAATTCAAGAAAGGACTATAACCAAAATGAAAAATAAATTAAATAGAAAAAAGTTATCAATAGCAATTCTAATTATAGTTTTTGTAATAGCAATAATTATACTAAGTCAAACAATAGGTAAAAACAATATAGAACTAATCGGTCTTTCAGCACAAGGTCCA
This sequence comes from uncultured Clostridiaceae bacterium, assembly GCA_949902805.1. Taxonomy (GTDB): domain Bacteria; phylum Bacillota; class Clostridia; order TANB77; family CAG-508; genus UMGS1663. The sequence goes on along the minus strand of CATLDI010000013.1, from coordinate 12,652 downwards.
AGGCAAATGATGGGATATATAATAAGAACCAAAAATGATAAAACAATTATAATAGATGGTGGAACTATTGATGATACCGCAAATTTAATGAAATATATTGACCAATATAATAATAAAGTAGATTACTGGTTCATAACCCACGCACATGATGACCACGTAGGAGCTTTTACAGAAATTGCAAATAACACAGATGTACAAATAGACAACATATACATATCCTTAAATGAATACGAATGGTATGAACAAAACGAACCTAGTAGAGCAGAATTTTCAAAAAAAGTAATAGACACAGTAAATTCCGAAAAAAGAAAAGAAAATGTACATATACCACAAATAAATGAAAAAATACAAATAGATGGAATAGAAGTAGAAATATTAGGAATACGAAACCCAGAAATAACAGAAAACTCAGGTAATGAGCAGAGTATGGTAATAAAATTTAACACAGGAAAACAAAGTTTACTAATACTTGGAGATACAGGAGAAAAATCTAGCGAAAAATTGTTAAAAACTCAAAAAGAAAAACTAAGAAGCGATATAGTTCAAATGGCACACCATGGACAAGCAGGTGCAACAAAAGAACTATACGAAGTAGTACAACCTAAAATATGTTTATGGCCAACACCTGAATGGCTATGGAATAATGATGCGGGTAACGGAAAGGGTTCTGGACAATGGAAAACATTAGAAACTAGAAAATGGATGGAAGACTTAAATGCCCAAACTAACTATGTAGCTAAAGATGGAGATTTCACTATAAATTTAAAATAATAATTATTTTAGCCAAGCTTACGCAGAGCGGACGATTACTAATCGCCCCTACAGTATGAAAAATAGGGTATTTTAAGTTATAGAGTAGCGTGAAGTAAGTAATTTAACACATAGGTGGTAAAGTCACTTCCTTTGAAAATAAAATATAAAAATAAATTATAAACTAAAAAAGGAGAAAGCAAGCCTTGAATATAAAAAACATAATAACTATAGTAAAACTAAATTTAAAACAAAATGGGTTCAAATATACAATAAAAAAAGCAATAAAATTTGTTGCAAATAAGATATTAAGAAAAGATAACACCCGTTCTTATAATATGTGGATAAAAAATAATGAACCAACTACTGAAGAACTTGAAAAACAAAGAAAAGAAAAATTCAAAATAGAACCTAAATTTAGTTTAATAGTTCCAATGTATAATACACCTGAAAACTATTTTGAAGAATTAGTAAATTGCCTTATAAACCAAACATATAAAAATTGGGAACTATGTTTAGCAGATGGAAGTAAGGAAGAAAACCAAAAAATTCACGAAATAGTAAAAAGAGATGATAGAATAAAATATAAATTCTTAAATGAAAATAAAGGCATTGCAGGGAACACTAATGCAGCATTAAAAATGGCGACAGGAGACTATATAGCACTACTTGACCATGACGACTTGTTACCAATATTCTGTTTATATGAACTTACTAAAACAATAAACAAAAACGAAGATGTAGAATTCATATATACAGATGAAGATAAAATTAATGGTGATAGCACAAAAAGATATGATCCACATTTTAAACCAGACTTTAGCATAGATACCTTAAGGTCAAACAACTATATAACACACTTATCAGTATTTAAAAAAGAACTAATGGAAAAATTAGAAGGTTTCAGAGATAAATATGATGGAGCACAAGACTATGACATAATATTAAGAGCTATAGAAAACACAAATAAAATAATACATATACCTAAAATATTATATCATTGGAGAGTACACCAAAACTCTACAGCAATGCTTTCAGATGCAAAGCCATATGCATATAAAGCGGGCATAAGAGCAATAACAGACCATTTAGAAAGGCAAGGTTTACGTGCAAACGTAACACATGGTGGAGACATGCATGGAGTATACCAAGTTCAATATGAAATAGAGGGAAATCCTAAAGTTTCAATTTTAATACCAAATAAGGATAGTGTAAAACTTCTAAAAAACTGTATAAATTCTATTTTAAACTTAACAACATATGAAAATTATGAAATTCTAATTATAGAAAACAATAGTGAAAAAGAAGAAACTTTTAAATACTACAAGGAACTAGAGAATATAGAAAAAGTAAAAGTAATAACATATCCAGAAAAAGGATTTAACTATTCAAAAATAATAAACTTTGGTGTAAAAAATGCAAGTGGAGAATATGTAATGCAATTAAATAGTGACACAAAACTACTAACACCAAACTGGCTAGAAAAATTTATTGGTTTTGGACAAAGAAAAGATATAGGAGCAGTAGGAGCAAGGCTATACTACAAAGATAAAAGTATTCAACATGCAGGAATAGGAGTAGGCATTTGCGGTTTAGCAGCTAACCTTTTTGTAAATACACCAAAAGGTATACATGCATATTTTGGAAGAGAAGCAACAACAAGAAATGTATTAGCAGTCACAGGAGCTTGCTTATTTTCTAAAAAAAGCATATATGAAGAAGTAGGCTATATGGATGAAAAAGACTTTGTAGTAGCTTTTAATGATGTCGACTTTTGTTTGAAAATAAGAGAAAAGGGCTACCTTATAGTATACAACCCATATATAGAGTTAATGCACTATGAATCTAAAACAAGAGGCTATGAAAATACGACTGCAAAAAAAGAAAGATTTGAAAAAGAAGCAAATAATTTTAAAAATAAATGGGAAAAGGTTATAAAAGAAGGTGACCCATACCTTAATATAAATTTTTCAAAGAATACAGCTATATGTCAAATAGAAACAAACAAAATTTAAAATGAGGAAATAGTTACAATTCACTGCCTATTTGCTATATACTAGCACGAAGGGAGGGAATATATTTTATTTTTATAATGTAGACCCGACAGCCCTTTGAGGCGGGGAATATCCCTTGTCTTGGAGGGCGAAATGGAAAAAAATAAAATATATTAACCCCTAGGAGCGGAATTTAAACGATAAGCTGTGAATAGTAACAGAAAATAAGAGGTAGAAATGAAATTAAATTTAGAATATTACAAAGAAGAATGTGATAATAAGAAAATTTCAGAAGAATATGAAGAAGTTTTAGAAAAAATAGAAAACTGTGAAACAGGTAATTTTTCTAAAGCTTTAGGTAGCAAAGCAAAAATAAAAAATATATTAGCTTTATCAGATATTAGAGAAAATATTTTAAATTGGTATGATTTTGAGAAAGATGCAAGTATATTAGAATTAAATGCAAACTATGGAGAAATAACAGGTTTGTTTTGCAAAAAAGCACATAAAGTAGTTTCAATAGAAGAAAGCAGAAAATATGCAAGTATTATAGAAAAAAGACATAAAGATAAAGAAAATTTAGAATTAATAGTAGGAAATTTTGAAAACATAAATTTACAAGAACAATTTGACTATATTGTAATAATGGGAATGGAAGCTAAAATAGAAAAAGCTATAGAATATTCTAAAAAATATTTAAAAGAAAATGGGAAAATATTAATAGCTGTAAACAATAAATTTGGCGTAAGAGCATGGATAACAACTAAAGAAGAAGAAAAATTAACATACAATGACAATAACACTATAACTAAATTTGAATTAGAAAAAATGCTAGAAGGTATGAACCTAGAATTCTACTATCCACTACCAAATTACAAAATGCCAAATATAATATACACCACAAAATGTATGCCAACAGTTTCAAATATATATAGAGATATAACATATAAAGATGCAAATGTTAACTTTAAAGAAGTAGAAGCATATAAAAAAATTATTGAAAACAACCCAAGTGATTTTGAATATTTTGCAAATTCATTTTTAGTAGAAGCCTCAAAGCACAAACAAAATAGTAAAGATATAAAATTCATAACATTTTCAAATATGAGAAAAGATGAATATAGAATAAAAACAATAATAAAAGAAAAAGAAGTATATAAATCAGAAGTAAATGAAAAATCTAAAAAACATATAGAAAATATAAAAGAAAATATAGAACTTTTAAACAAACTACAAATAAATACTTTAGATTCCTTTGACGAAGAAAAAATTATAAGCAAATATACTAACGAGAAAACTTTAGAGGATATACTAATAGAAATACTAAAAAATGAAGGAAAAGAAGCTTTTGTCAGTAAAATAAAAGAATATACAGAATTTCTAAAGGAAAAATTAGAATTAACACAAAACACAGAAAATAATGTTTTCTCAAAATACAAAATAGATTTAGAAAATACTTCATTAGAAAAATTGACATTTATAAAACATGGACTATGGGATTTGATTTTCCCAAATTGCTTTATAATTAATAATGAATACTATTTTTATGATCAAGAATGGAAAGAAGAGAACATACCAGTAGAATATATAATATATAGAGCAATAGTATATTTTCATGAAAGCAAAAAATATATGCCAGATGAAGAAATATTCGAAAAATTAGAATTAACTAATTATATAGAAACATTCAAAAAATTAGATGACAAAATTCAAGAAAAAATACGAAAGCCTTTAATGTGGAATATTCACACTAAAGAGGAGTTGGCAGGAAATAAATATAAAAAATTAAAACAAGAAATTACAAGTAAAGATAATGAAATAGTACAATTAAAAAATGAAATAGAAAATTTAAAAGGGGAAAATAATATAAAAAATAATGAGCTAATAACTTTGCAAAACTCTTTTTCGTGGAAAATTACAAAGCCATTAAGAGCAATTAGAAGAAAAATAGAAAGGATGTAAAAATGAAAATTACACATATTAAAGAACAAATTGTGTTTTATAAAAATAAATATGGGATAAAAGCAACAATAAAAAAGTGCTTTAAAAAGGTATATAACAAAATAAAGTTTACAATTTTTCATAAAAAATGTTCAAATATGACAGATTATGAAAAATGGATTTTCTTCAATGAACCAAATAAAAAAGAATTAAGAAAACAAAGAAACACAAAATTAGAAAAAGAACCTAAAATAAGTATTATTGTTCCTATGTATAATACACCTGCAAAATATTTTAAAGAGCTAGTAAATTCTGTAATAAGTCAAACTTATACTAATTGGGAATTATGCCTAGCAGATGGTAGTAAAGAAAAAAATAAAAAAATAGAACAAATATGCAAAAAAGATAAAAGAATAAAATACAAATTTTTAAACGAAAATAAGGGAATTGCAGGAAACACTAATGCAGCCTTAGAATTAGCTACAGGAGAATATATAGCATTATTAGACCACGATGACTTACTGCCAGTATTTAGTTTGTATGAAGTTGTAAAATGCATTAATGAAAATCCAGAGGTAGATTTCATATATTCAGATGAAGACAAAATTATGGAGAAAAATAGGTTTGAGCCACACTTTAAACCAGATTTTGCAATAGATACCTTAAGGTCAGTTAACTATATATGTCATTTTAGTATATTTAAAAAAGAATTAATGGACAAGCTAAAAGGCTTTAAAAACGAATTTAATGGTGCACAAGATTATGACATTATTTTAAGAATGACAGAAGAAACTAATAAAATAGTGCACATACCTAAAATATTATACCATTGGAGAGTACACCCAGCTTCAACAGCAGCAGCCACAGCAGGAGATGCAAAACCATATGCATTTGAAGCAGGAAAGAAAGCATTAGAAAGCCATTTAGAAAGAGTGGGGTTACAAGCTAAAGTGGAACATGGTTATAGTCTAGGAATTTATCGTACTATTTATGAAGTTATAGGAAACCCAAAAGTTTCTATTATAATTCCGAATATGGATCATATAGAAGAGCTAAAAGTGTGCATAAATTCAATACTTTCAAAAACTACATATTCAAATTATGAAATTATAATTGTAGAAAATAATAGTAAAAAACAAGAAACTTTTACCTATTATAAAGAAATAGAAAAAAATGAAAAAATAAAAGTGGTATATTACCCAGAAAAGAAATTTAATTATTCTAAAATTATCAATTATGGAGTAAAAGAAGCTTCTGGAGAATACATTATGCAATTAAACAATGACACAGAACTAATAACACCGAATTGGTTAGAAGAATTACTAGGATATGTACAAAGAAAAGATATAGGAGCAGCAGGTGTAAAACTATATTATCCAGATAACACTATCCAACATGATGGAGTAATTATAGGAATTGGTGGAGTAGGAGGACATATAATGAAAAATCTTCCTAAAGACCAAAGAGGATATTTTGCAAGAGACACATTTGTACAAAACTTGAGTGCAGTAACAGCAGCATGTATAATTTCTAGAAAAGAAATATATGAAGAAGTAGGATATATGGACGAAAAGTTTGAAGTAGCATTTAATGACTTAGACTTCTGCTTGAAAATAAGAGAAAAAGGATATTTAATAGTAATAGACCCATTTGTAGAGCTAATACACTATGAATCAAAATCAAGAGGTTATGAAGATACACCAGAAAAAGTAAAACGTTTCCAAGGAGAAATAAATAAATTTCAAGAAAAATGGAAAGAAATATTAGAAAATGGTGATCCATATTTTAATAAAAATTTTAGATTAGATACAGAAAATTATGAAATAAAAATAAACTAATAATAGCTTAATTTGAAAGGAAAACAAGAAAATGAAAGAATTCATAAAAAAAGGAAAATACACAAAACAAAAACTAATAATGGCAATAATTCTAACTATACTAGTAAGTATGGCTTTAGTTATATTGAAACCAGTTAAAATTTGGGATAGATTCCCAATATTTTCGATAATTATAATGTTTGTGCTTTTACATTTTATTTTACCAATAAAACAAATATATGAATTTATATACAAAAAAAGATATTTGTTAGCACTTATAGTGTTTGCTTATATTGTAATTATGGGATATTCAGGATCTTCTATTGGATGCTATAATACAGCATTTCAACCATCAGATAATAATAAAAACTATTCCCCAATACTTGGAATAGCAAGACCAATTAGAAGTGATGAATGGAATGTAAACACACCAATAGCTGTTTCACAAGCTGTAGACGAAAACAATAAATTCGGATACTTTAATGATAACTTAAGAGGAACATTAACAGAAATGTTTTCAGTAGCATCTTCTCCAGTAACAGATATATTGGTATTATCAAAACCATTTTTTATTGGATTCTTACTATTTGGAGCTGAACATGGACAAGCATTTTTATGGTATGGAAAAGTAATAGCCCTAATGTTAGTTTCTTTTGAACTATGTATGCTAATTACAAATAAAAAGAAATTAGTATCATTATTAGGAATGATATTAATAGTATTTTCGGCAGCTACACAATGGTGGAATATAACGGACTATGTAATATGGGGAGGATTAGCTTTAGTACTATTTGATAAATTTATGATAACTGATAAATATAGCATAAAATGGCTATGTGCTATACGGAATATTTATAAGTGCAATATCATATGTATTTATACTTTACCCAGCATGGCAGCTAACTTATGGTTACGCATTTGTACCAATTTTTATATGGATAATTTGGAAAAACAGAAAAGTATATAAAATGAATTTAAAGGATGCACTAATTATATTACTAGTAATACTAGCTATTGCAGGAATAGGCTTAAGATATTATATGCTATCAAAGGATGTACTAAAAGCAGTATCAAGCACAGATTATCCAGGAGAAAGATTTGAATTAGGTGGAGGAGGAAAAACATCACTATTCTCATATGTATATTCAATGTTTTTCCCATATGAAAGAAACTTAAGTAATCCTTGTGAAGCATCAGGAATGCTATCAATTTTTCCAATACCAATGTTAGTAGCAATAATATTTTTAATAAGAAATAAAGATAGAAAAGAACATTTTGCGTTTCTAATACCAGCATTAATTATAAGTACAGTATTTTCTATATGGTGTATAATGCCTACAAGTCGACTATTAGCAAAACTAACACTTTTATATATGGTGCCAGGAGCAAGGCTTGCAGTGCCATTAGGATTTTTACAAATATTATTAATAATTTATATGATGGGAAACATTAAAGAAAATCATAAAGTAATTGAAAATAAAACAATTGCAAAAACGGTAGCTGTAATATTAAGTATAATATTACTTAGTATAGCAATAAAAACTGATGTTGAACATGTAATGGGAAATTTAAAAAGTTATATATGTGGACTAATATTGTTGGTAGAAATATATTTATTACTTACTATAAATAAAGAAAAAAACAAAAACATGTTAATAGCATTGCTAATACCAATAGCGCTAATAACAGGAATTGCAGTAAATCCTATACAAAAGGGAATAAGCGTATTAACAGAAAAACCAGTAGCTAAAAAAGTTCAAGAAATAGTAAAAAATGACCCAGAAAACAATATGTGGCTAGCAGAAAGCCTTCCAAATTATTTCTTAGCAAGTGGAGCTAAAGTAATAAACTCTGTAAATACTTACCCAAACTTTGAACTATATGAAAAGATATTAGGAGAAAAAGCAAAAGATGAAGAATACAGAAAAATATATAATAGATATGCACATATATATTTACAAATAACAGAAGAAGAAAACACAATAGAATTAGTACAAGCTGATGCAATTATTTTAAAAATAAATGTAGAAGGAATTAAAAATATAGGAGTAAAATATATAGTTGGAACAACAGAATTAGATAAATTTAGCAACAATGAAGTAGATTTTGAAAAAATATATGATGAAGAGGGAATGCTAATATATAAAGTGAATTATTAAGCTAGAAGTTGAGAGTTAGGAGTTAGAGGTTGGAATATAAAAATAATTATTAAAAAATCATTTATAAACTAACCTCTATAAGCTAAGTTCAAACCTCTTTGTAAGAAGGAGAATATAATGAGAGTACTATTAATAATACCAGCATACAACGAAGAAGAAAACATATTAAATACCTGCAATAAAATAAAAGAATTTAGCAAAGAGTTAGACTTTGTGGTAATAAATGATGGCTCAAAAGATAATACCTTAAAAATATTACAAGAAAATAGTATAAACCATATAAATTTAATAAAAAACTTAGGAATAGGAGGGGCTGTGCAAACAGGTTATAAATACGCATATGAAAATGGATACGATATAGCAATACAATTTGATGGAGATGGACAACATGATGTTAATTATGTATCTAATATTTGCAAACCTATTATAGAAGGTAAAGCAGACATGGCAATAGGAACTAGATATTTAGATAAAAGTGCAAGTAGTTTCCAATCAACTTTTATGAGAAGGTTAGGTTCTAAAATTATATGTGCCTTAATAAAAATAACAACTAAAACAAAGGTAACAGACCCAACTTCTGGCTTTAGAGCAGTAAATAAAGATATAATTGAAGTTTTTGCAAATGAATATCCTTCAGACTACCCAGAGCCAGAATCAATTGTTAATATTACAAACTTAGGATATAAAATTATGGATGTACCTGTTAGTATGAATGAAAGAGAAGGTGGAAAATCTTCTATAAATGTATGGAAATCAGCACATTACATGATAAAAGTTTCACTAGCTATAATTATAGATAGCTTAAATAAAAGGAGGGTGAAATAATATGTCAGTAAATTTAACAATAGCTGTTGCAATAATATTTGTATTAATGATGCTTATAATAATAAATAAAGTAAGAAAAGGAAAGTTACAACTTGCATATTCAATTTTCTGGATTATAAGTGGAATAATACTAATAATTGTTTTATTAATACCAAATTGTATATCAAATATAACAAACTTATTAGGCTTTGAAGTAATTTCAAATATGATATTCTTTATTACTATAGTTATGGCATTTTATCTTATTTTACAATTAATGACAGAACTATCAAAAGAAGCAAAAAGAAATGTAAGTTTAATACAAGAAATATCATTATTAAAGAAAAGAGTAACAGATATAGAAAACGAAAAAAACAAAGAAAATAAAGGTGAATAAATGAAAGAGTTCAATAATCACACATTTATAATTTGTGCATATAAAGAATCACAATATTTAGAAGAATGTATAAAATCGGTATTAAATCAAACAGTAAAAAGCAATATTGTTATGAGTACATCTACAAAAAATGAATTTATTGAAAAAATGTCTGAAAAATATAATATACCATTATTTATAAATAATGGAGAAAAAGGAATAGGACAAGATTGGAACTTTGGAGTCAGTAAGGCTAAAACAGACTATGTTACAATAGCACACCAAGATGATATATATAAGAAAAATTATTTAGAGAATATTGTAAATAATTTAGAAAAAGGTAATGATTTTGTAATTGCTTTTACAGACTACAGAGAATTAAAAAATGGTATAGAAATACCACTTACTACTAATTTAAAAATAAAGAAAATGTTACTATTCCCATTAAGAATATTTAAAAAATCAAAATTTATAAGAAAGAGATGTTTATCGTTGGGCTCAGTTATATGTTGCCCAAGTGTTACAATAAATAAAAAACTAACAGGCGAAAACCCATATAAAACAGAACTAAAATGTGATTTAGACTGGGATACTTGGGATAAAATGAGTAAATACGATGAGAAGTTTTTATACATACCACAAGAATTAATGTTACATAGAATACATGAAGAATCAGAAACCTCTAATTTAATTCAAAACAATACAAGATTAGAAGAAGACTTATTAATGTTAAAAAGATACTGGCCAGAACAAATAGCAAAATTTATAATGAAATTTTATAAAAAAGCAATAAAAACAAACAAAATATAATAAATAAACAATAAAATAGGAGATAAAAATGAATTTAATAGAAAATTTAGATAATATAACAGAGAAAAATATATTAGTAATAGGAGATATAATGTTAGATAGATACTATTTTGGCATATCAAAAAGAATATCCCCAGAAGCACCAGTACCAGTACTTAAAAAGACAGAAGAAAAAATAGTATTAGGAGGAGCTGCAAATGTTGCTATAAATATAAAAAAAGCAAACCAAAAAGTTTCAATATTAAGTGTAATAGGAGATGACATTGAAGGAGAAATTCTAATAAGTTTATTAGAAGAAAATAATATAAACTCTTCACTAATAGTAAAAGATAAAAATAGATGTACATCTATAAAAACTAGATTTATTGGACAAAATAATATCCAAATGTTTAGGTTTGATGAAGAAGACGTAGAAAAAATAAATGAAAATATTAATAATAAGATATTAGAAATATTAGAGAAAAATATAGAAAAATATGATATGGTAGTAATTTCAGATTATAATAAAGGATTATTAAATGTAGAAAATACACCTAAAATGATAGAAATAGCTAACAAACATAATATTAAAACACTAATTGATATAAAAGAGCCAAAGTACGAAAAATATAAAAATGCATATTTAATAAAACCCAACTTAGAAGAATTAAAAGCAATAACAAATATGCCAGTAGAAACAGAAGAACAAATAGAAAATGCAGCTAGAAATCTTTTGAATGAGACAAATGCACACTATGTACTTGCAACAAGAGGAAAAGATGGAATGACTCTTATATCAAAAGAAGAAAGTAAGAATATACAAACTAGAGCAAGAGAAGTATATGATGTAACAGGTGCTGGAGATACAGTAATTTCATACTTAGCAGTTTGCCAATCTAACAATATAAATTTATTAGATTCAGTTCAAATAGCAAATTATGCAGCAGGAGTTGGGCTTTCAAAAATGGGAACTTATGCTGTTACAATAAATGAAGTACAAAGGTACATAGGAAGAACAAATGATGTATACTCTGAAGATAAAATAGTAACACTAGAAGAATTATTAAAAATATTAAAAAATAGAAATAATAAAAAAATAGTATTTACTAATGGATGTTTTGATTTATTCCATGTAGGACATTCAAGATATTTAAAACAAGCAGCTTCTTATGGGGATACATTAATAATAGGAGTAAATTCAGATAGCTCAGTAAAAAGATTAAAGGGAAAAGAAAGACCAATAGTTACAGAAAAAGAAAGAATGGAACTATTAGCATCACTAGAATGTGTATCATATGTAGTAAAATTTGAAGAAGATACACCATATGAACTAATAAAGGCAATTAAGCCCGATATAATAACAAAAGGCGGAGACTACAAACCAGAAGATGTTGTAGGAAAAGACATTGTAGAAGCGAATGGTGGAAGTGTTATAATATGTCCTTTTATAGAAGGAAAATCAACAACAAATATAGTGAAAAAAATAAAAGAAAATTTAAAATGAGGTAAAAATGAATAAAGCAATACTTTTAGACAGAGATGGAACTATAAATGAAGATTATGGCTATGTGTTTGAAATAGAAAAATTTAAATTTATAGAAGGAGTAATAGAAGGTCTTAAAATATTAAGAGATTTAGGATATAAATTAATTGTTATAACAAATCAATCTGGAATAGCAAGAGGATATTACACTGAAGAAGATGCAATAAAGATATTTAATTATATGAAAGATAAGCTTTTAAAAGAAAATATAGTAATAGAAAAAGTATATTATTGCCCTCACATAGGTGATAATTGTAATTGTAGAAAGCCTAAATTAGAATTATTTTATAAAGCACAAAGAGAATTTGATATAGATTTTAATAAAAGTTATGCAATTGGCGATAAATTAAGAGACTTGGCTATTTGTGAAAAAGAAAATATAAAAGGTTTTTTGTTAAATAATGATGAAGAAATAAAAAATAGTAATATACAAAGAGGCAAGAATTTATTAGAAGTAGCTAAAAAGATACAAAAAGAAA
>CATLDI010000012.1 GCA_949902805.1 uncultured Clostridiaceae bacterium | reverse complement strand
ATGTGTTGATGATATTATATCAGAATTTCTAAAAAAGTATAACAAGAATATGAAGGAAGTATTGAATGATAATAAAATTTTGGGAGACTTATTAATAGAACTAAGGCATTATGGAGGAAAATCTTTAAGAGAAATGGCACAAATATTTAATATCAATAAGAATAAACTAAATAAGATAATAAACAAAAAAATATAACCTGCAAATACTAGGGACAAAAACCCCGTCCCATTGTCCCTTAAAATTCGTCATTTTATTACTTGTTTTTTATTGATATTTTTATTTTTATATAATATAATGTGATACAGTTAAAAGAGATTTTTTGGGGGCATTTAAACATGAATGAAAAGCAGGAGTATAAGCACATAAGAGAAATTTTTAGAGATTTTAGTTCAAGTAATCAGAATATAATGAATAGCAAGGTAAAAGCTATAAATTTATTTAAGAAAACAAATACTTTGGAAATAACTTTGTTAAGTGATACATTAATAGAAGTTAAAGGTGTATATGCTTTTGAAAAGTATTTAGAAGTTCGTTTTGGAATAGCTAATATACAAATTAAAATTGAAAATGAGAATGTAGAACAAAGCATAGAAAATAAAGCATGTGAGACTACTGGAATAGATGAAATAGGAAGTAAGATAGAAAAACAGTGGGAAGATATTATTGAATATATGGCATATAAACACCCTATGTTTAAGGCTATTTTGGCTAAAAGTAGTATTGGGGTAGATAATAAAAATATAAATGTACTTCTTTCTAAAAAAGGAAAGGAATTTTTAACTGTCAAAAAGTTTGACGAAATATTATCAAGTATAATATTTAATGTATATGGAGCAAGATATAAGGTAATTTGCACAGAAAATATTAATGAAGATGATATAAAGAAATATCAAGAATATAATAAAAAAATGGAAGAAGAGGCAATACGAACCTTACAAATAGAAAGCAATATAAATAAAGAAGAACAAGAAGAATATAGTAACATGCCACCACCTCCATCACCAACAGATATTCCATTTGATGATAGCTATTTTGGAGAAGCACCACCTATGCCAGTGGCAGAAGAAGACTATCTACAAGAATTAGAAGAAATGGAAGATACGAAAAACTATATTTTAGGAAAACCTTCAAAAGCTAAAGAAAACAAAGTAAAAATAAAAGAAATATCAGCAGAAAACAAACGTATAACAATAGAAGGTAGAGTAGTTACCTGTGAATGTAGAGAAACAAAAACAGGTAAAGGAATGATAATATTTGACCTATATGATGGAACAGGAATTATAACATGTAAATCATTTACAACCGACGCAAAAGAAGGAAATGAAGTAGCTGAAAAAATACGAAGTGCAAGCGGAATTAAAACAATAGGAAAAGCTGGGTTAGACGCATTTGCAGGTGATGTTACTGTAATGTCAAATATAATAGTAGAAATAAATGGAGAAAACTTCCCAAAACTTCCAACAGAAGATGATGATTCTCCACTAATATTAGGAATGAACCCAGAAATAAAAGAACCTCTAATAAAAGTACAAGATGTAGGAATAGAATCTGGAAATGTATGCATAGATGGCGAGGTCATCGCTATGGAAGATAGAGAACTAAAAGGAGGAAAAATACTTTTAAGCCTATCTATTTATGATGGTACAAGCACAATGACTTGTAAAGCTTTCTTAACTAAAGATAACAGCAAAAAAGTAATAGGGAAAATAAAAGGTGCAAAAGGAATAAAACTTGCAGGAAAAGCAGGAATGGATACTTTCTCAAATGAAGTTACAATTATGGCAAATACAATAGTAACTTCAACTGGAATAAAAAGAGAAGTAAGACAGGATAACTCAGAAGTAAAAAGAGTAGAACTTCACATGCATACTCAAATGAGCCAAATGGATGCTGTAACACCAGCAACAGAGTTAATAAAAAGAGCAATGAAATGGGGGATGAAGTCAATAGCAATTACAGACCACGGAGTAGTGCAATCTTTCCCAGATGCCCACAAAATGCTAGGTTTTGATAACCCAGATATGAAAGTAATATATGGTGTGGAAGCATATTTGGTACCAGATAAATCAAATATAGTAACAAGTTCAAAAAATCAAACTTTAGAAGATACAACATATTGTGTACTAGACTTAGAAACAACAGGACTTTCATTTAGAACAGAAAAAATAACAGAAGTTGGAATAATGAAAGTAAAAAATGGAGAAGTAATAGACGAATTTAGTTGTTTTGTAAATCCAGAAAAACCAATACCACCGAAGGTTGTAGAAGTTACAAACATAACAGATGATATGGTAAAAGATGCAGAAACTATAGACAAAGTATTCCCAAAAATATTAGAATTTGTAGGAGATAGTGTACTAGTCGCACATAATGCAGATTTCGATATAGGATTTTTAAAACACAATGCAAAAGAGCTAGGCTATACACTAGATAATACATATATAGACACTTTGCGCTTAGCAAAACAATTATTCCCAGACTTTAAGAAATACAAACTAGGAATAATAGCAGACAAGCTAGGAATTACCGTCGAAGTAGCACACCGTGCATTAGATGATGTAGATACAACAGTAAAAGTTCTAAATGTAATGATGAATATGTTAAAAGAAGATGGTGTAAAAACTTTAGATGATATTGACGCTAAAAGCGCCGTAGACTTCAAGAAATTACCAAGCTACCATGCAATAATACTTGCTAAAAACTATGTAGGACTTAAAAACTTATATAAATTAGTATCACTTTCACACTTGCATTACTTCTATAAAAAGCCACGTATATTAAAATCAATATACAAAAAATATTCAGAAGGCTTAATATTAGGAAGTGCATGTGAAGCAGGAGAATTATATAGAGCAATAGTAGAAGGAAAAGATGATGACGAAATAGAAGAAATAGCAAAAGACTATGACTACCTAGAAATACAACCAACAGGAAACAACATGTATATGGTAAGAAATGGAACTTTGCCAGACACAAGAGCAATAGAAGATATAAATAGAAAAATAGTAGCCTTAGGAGAAAAACTAGGAAAACTAGTAGTAGCAACCTGTGACGTCCACTTCATAGACCCACAAGACGAAATATACAGAAGAATACTAATGGCAGGGCAAGGCTATGATGACGCAGATGAACAAGCACCACTATACTTACGTACAACCGAAGAAATGCTAAAAGAATTCGAATACTTAGGAGAAGAAAAGGCATATGAAGTAGTTGTAACAAACACAAATAAAGTATCAGACATGTGCGAACGAATAAGCCCAATATCACCAGAAAAATGCCCACCACACATAGAAGGTTGTGAGCAAACAATAAAAGATATAGCATATGATAAAGCACACGAACTATATGGAGACCCACTACCAGAAATAGTACAAGAAAGACTAGATAAAGAGCTAAACTCAATTATAAAAAATGGCTTCTCAGTTATGTACATAATAGCTCAAAAACTAGTATGGAAATCTAACGAAGATGGCTACATAGTAGGTTCCAGAGGGTCAGTAGGTTCATCATTTGTAGCGAATATGACAGGTATAACAGAAGTAAACTCACTTCCACCACATTACAGATGCCCAAACTGTAAACACTCAGATTTCACAGACTATGGCTACCAATGTGGTTTCGACCTACCAGATAAAGAATGTCCAAAATGTGGTACACCAATGGTAAAAGATGGAATAGACATACCATTTGAAACATTCTTAGGTTTTAATGGAGATAAAGAACCAGATATCGACTTAAACTTCTCAGGAGAATACCAAGCAAAAGCACATAAATACACAGAAGTAATATTCGGAAAAGGAACAACATTCAAAGCAGGAACAGTAGGTACAGTAGCCGATAAAACAGCTTTCGGATATGTAAAAAAATACTATGAAGAAAGAGGAGTACCAGTAAACAACGCAGAAGTAATAAGAATATCACAAGGTTGTACGCGGAATAAAAAGAACAACAGGTCAGCATCCAGGAGGAATAATAGTTGTACCAAAGGGAAGAGAAATATATGAATTCACCCCAGTACAACACCCCGCAGATGACCCAAACTCAGACATAATAACAACCCACTTTGACTACCACTCAATAGACCAAAACTTACTAAAACTAGATATACTAGGGCACGACGATCCAACCGTAATACGTATGTTATTTGACCTAACAGGAATAGACCCAACAAAAGTACCACTAGATGACAAAGAAACTATGAGTATATTTAGTTCAACAGATGCCTTAGGAGTAACACCAGAACAAATAGGAAGTAAAGTAGGAAGTTATGGAATACCAGAATTTGGAACAAAATTCGTAAGAGGAATGCTAGTAGATACAAAACCGACAACCTTTGACGAACTAATACGTATATCAGGTTTATCACATGGTACAGACGTATGGCTAGGAAATGCACAAACATTAATAGAAGAAGGAACAACAACCCTTCAAAACTCAATATGTTGTCGTGACGATATAATGATATACCTAATAAAAAAAGGAGTACCGCCAAACCCAGCCTTCAAAATAATGGAAACAGTACGTAAAGGAAAAGCACTAAAAGACAAAGAAAAATGGGCACAAAATGTTGAATTAATGAAAGAACATGATGTACCAGACTGGTATATAAAATCATGTGAAAAAATAAAATACATGTTCCCAAAAGCCCACGCAGCAGCATATGTAACAAACGCCTTCAGAATAGCATGGTTCAAAGTACATCAGCCAAAGGCATACTACACAGCCTACTTCACAATACGTGCAGACGAATTTGACAGTGAAATAATGTGCTATGGAAAAGAAAAAGTAAAAAACAAAATGAAAGAAATAGATTTAGCAGGAAACAACGCAACAACAAAAGACAAAAACATGTATGCAATACTAGAGCTAGTACTAGAAATGTATGAAAGAGGAATAAAATTCCTACCAATAGACCTATACAAATCACACGCCACAAAATTCCAAATAGAAGAAGACCGGAATACGCCCACCACTAAACAGCGTACCAGGCTTAGGAACAGTAGCAGCTGAAGGAATAGAAGAAGCAAAAAAAGACGGAAAATTCATGTCAATAGACGACATGAAAATCCGCTCAAAAATAGGAAACTCAGTAGTAGACCTACTAAAGAAAATGGGTTGCCTAGAAGGCATGAGCCAAAGCAACCAAATGAGCCTTTTCGGCTAAGTTCCCTATTTAGGACGTTATCTCTGCTTAAGTTATCTGTAACTCGCTTCACTCGAACAGCTAACTTATCCAAATGGCAAATCTGTCCCTTTTGAGAAGAAATGTCATAAAATAATATGATTGTAGGGGTCGCCGCCTTCGGCGACCCGTTCTTCGAAGAAATGGCTTAAATGAATAGTGAATAGAGAATAATGAAAAGTGAAAAGTACAAATTCAGAGAATTTGATGTAGGGGCAGGCTCTTTAAGTCTGCCCGTTTTTGTATATATAGAAAACAGAAAGTTGCATAAATTTAAAAAACTATTGAAAAATTATGTAATCTGTGATAAAATACACACATATTGAAACTTATAAACTCATAAAAATAATTTTTTAGAGGAGGAAAAAATGTGAAACCATTAAACGAAGCACAGGTAAAGGTAATAAAAGACTTTGAGGAATTTAAAGCGAACTTAGCAAAAAAGTATACTATTCTTAGAATAGGTATGTCTATTATGGAAAAGGCGTTCAATGATGTACTTGGAGAACGAGAGATTGATAATAAGCCATCAACGTGGGGAATGATATCACTTATAAATAACGATTTGCATCATGGATGTTCTCTGAAGGTTGACAAAAATAATATGCTTATTATGGGAATCTTGAAAGAACCAGTAGAAAATAAAGAAGATGCTATGAAAGCATGTCTTGACTTTATATCAGAAATATCAATTCATATAACAGAATTAAAGAAATACGTAGAACAAAGTGACTGTAACAATTTTGATAGGGACATATATGACTGTAAACAACATATTAATAATGTTATAAATGTTATATTTGAAATTTCAAAAGAATAGTTATACATAAAAAGGAATTTGTAAATTACAAATTCCTTTTTACATTTACTCATGAAATATACTCAATACATACAGAATCTGCCTGTTCTTTAATAGCTTCATTTATAAGATAGGTAGCAATTTGAGCATCTTCAAAAAACATAGTATGTCCAACAAAATTCCACTTTCCATCTCCATCCATTACCTGAACAATAGACCAAATATCTAAATCTATATCTCTTGCCTTTCTTGGATTTTGAATCTTTCTTAAATGACTTTTTGTTTTAATTTCTAATACATACATATTTTCTCCTCCTCGCAATTGCAAAGCGAATCCTTTTATAAACAGTTTCTATAGTATTTTATCACAATAACATAGATAAAGCAATAATATAACAATATAAAAGTTACATAATTTATGAAAACTATTGCAAATTTTTAATAGACATGATAAAATGTAGCATAATGAAACTTATAAACCTATAAAAATAACTATTTTTAAGGAGGGAAAAAATGGAAAAATTCAAACTCAATGAAGAACAGGAAAGCTTAATGAAAAAACTTTCAGATGATGCAAATGGTTTAATCCAAAAATATTCTTGTATGAAGAATACGTTTGATGTTACAATAAGTAAGGTTAAAGCAAAAATGAATTACTGCAATGATGAGAGTATAAAAGAGGTAAAAGAAGAGATTGAAGCATTACAAAAACATACAACTTATGTGATAGAAAAATTAGGCAAGATAAACTATATTGCTAATGGTTATGACGGATATACAAGTGCAACTTCACTTTTACTTGCAGTACAATCTCTTATAAGTGACTCAATGTATGAATTAGGAAAATTAGAAGGATATTCATCAGGAAAAGTTTATACTTTTATGGATGCTGGCACATTAATAAGAAATTGTGAAGCATTAAAAAAGAGTTTATTAGAATAATACAAAGATAAGACCGCATATAAAATAGGCGGTCTTATCTTTTATCTTTCATCTCCCATATCAATCTCAATATCAATAATCTCATTAGAAACCTCAGAAGCAGCGCCAGACTTACTTACTGAACTTTTACCTTTAAGTTCATCAGAGCTTACTTTTTTCAAAGGCTCAACATGCTTTAAAAAGTAAAAACCTTCTTTATTATAAACAGTATTATCATCATAATCTATTACAAAATCTTGATTATTATTATTTTTAAATTCAACCCAAGTATGCATTTTTTTAGATTTATCTGAAATACCATAAACATATCCAGTAACAATACTATTAGGAAATGTAAGTAACTGAGAAATGTATTCAGCGCTAAATTTATCTTTTCTAACAACACTTCTTTTATCATTTTTATCATTTAATGTTTCTGGTATAATATCAGAAAGTTTAGCAACTTTTATACAGTTAGCTCTTGTATTTATTGAAATATAATCATTTTGCTTGCTTGTAAATTTAACGATTCTTGATTTATTAAAACTATCTATTAAATGTTTTTTTTCCTCTTCAGAAAATTTATTATTGTTCAATTTTGTAATTGTGCTATAAATAAAATATTCATCAAAATAAAGGTGATTAGCCTCAGAAAGTAAACTCATGATTTCTTTTTTATTATTATCATGAGTAGCTTTATCATATCTTTTATTCCAATCTTCACAATCAGATAAAGAAAAACTTTGATATATTTCTGACACTTAAATAACACCTCCTTAAATTGACATAAACACATATCTAATTTAATTATAACAGAAAATAGAAAAAAATGCAAATTATTGCATTTTTTATAGCTTATTGGTATAATTACTATGTTATTGAAAGGAGAAAAAATATGGTAGATACAGGAATAAAAATATTTACAATTCAAAACATAATTATATATTTACTTATAATAAATGTAATAGCATTTTTAGCAATGTTGATAGATAAAAGAAAGGCTGAAAAAGGAAAATGGAGAATAAGCGAAACTACTTTACTTCTACTTGGAGTACTTGGAGGAAGTATTGGAGGCATAATAGGAATGTATACATTTAGACATAAAACTAAAAAGAAAAGGTTTACAATAGGAATGCCAGCTATATTAATTATAGAAATATTGATATATTTTATTTACTTTGGATAGTAGAAAGATAACTGGAAAATATGAAGGATTGTATAGGCGATTAAAATCGCCCATGTAATAGATCAAAATATAAATATGGAAAGGAAAATAGAAAATGAAAGAAGAATTTATACAATTATTAAAAGAAACAAATAGAGAAGGAATGGATAAACTAATAGAATTTTTAGAACATTCAGACTTTTTTAGAGCGCCTGCAAGTACAAGATTTCATGGTGCATTTGAAGGTGGATTATTAGAACATAGTATGAAAGTATATGAAATATTAAAGCAAAAATCAGGAGATAGTGAAGAAGTAAGAATAATAGCGCTTTTACACGATATATGTAAAGCAAACTTCTATAAAGTAGATTATAGAAACGCAAAAAATGAACTAGGTGTATGGGAAAAAGTTCCATATTATACAATAGATGACACTATACCATATGGGCATGGCGAGAAATCTGTAATGATGATATCAGAATTTATAAAACTAACTCCAGAAGAAAGATACGCAATACGTTGGCATATGGGCTTTACTGAGCCAAAAGAACTATATACAACAATAGGTGCAGCCTACAAAAAATACCCAATAGCCCTATTAACACATGAAGCAGATTTAGAGGCAACTTATTTTTATGATATATAAATTGTAGGAGGAAAAAATGTTTAAATTACACTCAGAATATAAGCCAACAGGCGACCAGCCACAAGCAATAGAATACTTATCAAAAGGAATAGAAGAGGGCAAGAAATTCCAGACGCTCCTAGGGGTTACAGGCTCACGGAAAAACTTTCACAATGGCGAATATTATACAAAAAGTACAAAAACCAACACTTGTTTTAGCACATAATAAGACACTAGCAGGACAATTATATTCCGAATTCAAAGAGTTCTTTCCAGAGAATAACGTTGAATACTTCGTTTCTTACTACGATTATTACCAACCAGAGGCCTATATTCCACAATCAGACACATATATAGAAAAGGACTCTTCAGTAAATGACGAAATAGACAAGCTTCGACATAGTGCAACAGCCTCTTTATTTGAAACAAGGGATACAATAATAGTTGCATCTGTTTCATGCATATATGGTTTGGGTGACCCTATTGATTATGAGAATATGGCAGTTTCTTTAAGACAAGGTATGCAGGTAGAAAGAAATAAAATGCTTAAAAAGTTAATAAATATGCAGTATACAAGAAATGAACTAGATTTCAAAAGAGGAACGTTTAGGGCAAAAGGTGATATTGTAGAAATATATCCATCAGATGAAAGTGAAACAGCAATACGTGTAGAATTTTGGGGAGATGAAATAGAAAAAATATCTGAAATAAATCCACTAACAGGAAAAGCAGAGGCTACAAGAAAACATATTACAATATTCCCAAATTCACACTATGTAACAACTAGTGAAAAAATGGAAAGAGCAATTCAAACTATTGATAAAGAAAAAGAAGAAAGAGTAGAATATTTTAAGTCAATTGGAAAACTAATAGAAGC
Organism: uncultured Clostridiaceae bacterium; assembly: GCA_949902805.1. Taxonomy (GTDB): domain Bacteria; phylum Bacillota; class Clostridia; order TANB77; family CAG-508; genus UMGS1663. The sequence continues at coordinate 22,156 of CATLDI010000012.1, read as the reverse complement.
TCAACGAATAGAAGAAAGAACAAATTTTGATACGGAAATGATGAAGGAAACAGGTTTTTGCCAAGGAATAGAAAACTATTCAAGGCACATAAGTGGCAGAGAAGAAGGAAGTCCACCATTTACACTATTCGACTATTTCCCAAAAGACTTTCTACTATTAATAGATGAATCACATGCTACAGTTCCACAAGTAAGGGCAATGTATAATGGAGATAGAGCAAGAAAAGAATCATTAGTACAATATGGCTTCAGACTTCCATCAGCTTTTGATAATAGACCACTTAAATTTGACGAATTTGAGCAAAGAATAAATCAATGCATATTTGTAAGTGCAACACCAGCAGACTATGAAAAAGAGCATTCTAAAGAAAATGTAGTAGAGCAAATAATACGTCCTACTGGACTATTAGACCCTATAATAGAAGTAAAACCAGTAGCAAATCAAATAGATGACTTAATAGAACAAATAAGGCAAAGAATAGAAAAAGGCGATAGAGTTCTAGTAACAACACTAACTAAAAAAATGGCAGAAGACCTAAGTAGTTACTTAGCAGGAATAGGAATAAGAGTAAGGTATATGCACTCAGACATAAAAGCTTTAGAAAGAATGGAAATAATAAGAGACTTACGCTTAGGTGAATTTGATGTATTAGTAGGAATAAACCTTTTAAGAGAAGGGCTAGATATACCAGAAGTTTCACTAGTAGCAATATTAGATGCTGACAAAGAAGGTTTCTTACGTTCAGAGCGTTCACTAATACAAACCATAGGACGTGCTGCAAGAAACACCGAAGGAAAAGTAATAATGTATGCAGACGAACTAACCGAAAGTATGGAAAAAGCAATTAGCGAAACAAATAGAAGAAGAGCTATACAATCAAAATATAATGAAGAAAATGGTATAGTTCCACAAACAATAAAAAAATCAATAAGAGATACAATAAAAGCAAGCATAATAGAAGAAGCACAGGAAGAATATAACTTATCAGAAGAAGCAAGTTTGCAAGAAATAATAGATAAACTAACAGACGAAATGCTAAAATATGCTCAAGCAATGGAATTCGAAAAAGCCGCAGAAATTAGAGATAAAATCAAAGAGTTGCAACCAAACTAAGTTGCAACTTTTTGATTTAAATGTTATAATATAAAATAGGAAATGGAGTTGTAGAAGATGGAAGATACTATAATTTATTTAATTAGGCATGCTGAAACTGTTGATGAGAATGGAATTAGAAATACAAATGAAGATTCTCAAATGATTAATGAAAAAGAAATATTATCGGTAGAACGAGAAGAACAACCTAAAAAACTAAGTGAAAATGCGCAACTAAATAAAAATGACTTTTAGAAAAAATGAATTAATAAATTTAGAGCAAATAAAATAATTAGAAAAATATGAAATTTAATAGTATTAATCTATTAAATGGAGGTAAGAATATGAAAATATCTACAAAAGGAAGATATGCTTTAAGAGTTATGATAGATTTGGCATTAAATAGCAGTGAAAAATATATAACTTCAAAAGAAATAGCTGAAAGGCAAGAAATATCAAATAAATATTTAGAACAAATTATAGCAATGTTAAATAAGGCAGGATATTTAGAAACAGCAAGAGGAAATACTGGAGGATATAAATTAGCAGGAAATCCAAATGAATATATAGTAGGAGATATACTAAAAGCTACAGAAGGAGAATTAACACCAATAAATTGTCTAACAGAAGAAGGAAAATGCAAAAGGCAAGAAGAATGTAAAACACATTCTTTTTGGAAAGGATTAGATGATGTAATTAACGAATACATAAATAGTAAAACATTAGAAGATTTGATAAAATAGGAATCGCGAGCGATTTCTATTTTATTTTTCTTAATTCCTATTGACTTGCTAGGAAATAAATGCTATAATTCCTACTATAATAATAGGAAAAGAAAGGGAAACAAAAATGAAAACTATATATTTAGATAATAATGCTACAACCAAAACAGACGAAGAAGTGCTAAATACTATGATGCCATATTTGTTAGATAACTATGGAAATCCATCATCTATATATAAAATTGGAAGAGAAAATAAAAAAGCTATTGAAGATTCAAGAGAAAAAGTAGCTCAAATTTTAAATTGTGAGCCAAACGAAATTTATTTTACTTCTGGAGGAAGTGAAAGTGATAATACAGCAATTAGAGGAATTGCCTATAGCTATAAAAATAAAGGAAATCATATTATAACATCTAAAATTGAACATCCAGCAGTATTAGAAACTTGCAAACAATTAGAAAAAGAAGGATTTGAAGTTACATATATAGGTGTAAATAAAAATGGTATAATTGACTTAGAAGAGTTAGAAAAATCAATAAAATCTACCACTATACTAATTACAATTATGTTTGCAAACAATGAAATTGGAACAATTGAACCAATAAAAGAAATAGGAGAAATTGCAAGAAAGAATAATATTATTTTTCATACAGATGCTGTACAAGCAGTTGGAAGTGTAAAAATAGATGTAAGAAAATTAAATATTGATAGTCTCTCATTATCAGCACATAAATTTTATGGACCAAAAGGAATCGGTGTTTTGTATGTAAAAAGAGGAATACAATTTAATAAAATCATAAATGGAGGGCATCAAGAAAGAAATAAAAGAGCAGGAACTGAAAATGTAGCAGGAATAGTAGGGCTTGCCAAAGCAATGGACCTAGCATATAGGAATTTAGAAGCAAACAATGAAAAAGTTAAAGAATTAAGAAATTATTATGTAAAACAAATAAAAGAAAAAATACCATATATCAAGATAAATGGAGATATGGAAAAGAGATTACCTGGAAATAGTAATATTTCATTTAGATTTATTGAAGGAGAAGGACTACTTTTAAACTTAGATTTAAAAGGAATATGTGCATCAAGTGGTAGTGCTTGTACTTCAGGTTCACTTAATCCATCTCATGTATTACTTGCAATAGGGTTACCACACGAGATAGCACATGGCTCTTTAAGAATTTCAATAGGAAAATATAATACAAAAGAAGAAATTGATTATGTTATAGAAAATTTAGTAGAAATAGTAGGCAGATTACGAGAAATGTCACCCTTATGGGAAAAATTTATAGAGGAGGAAAATAAATAATGGAATATTCAGAAAAGGTAGTAGAACATTATACAAACCCAAGAAATGTAGGAAAAATAGAAAATGCTTCTGGAATAGGTGAAGTTGGAAACCCTGTTTGTGGAGATATTATGAAAATGTTTATTAAAGTAGAAAACAATGTTATAGTAGATGTGAGATTCAAAACTTTTGGCTGTGGGGCAGCTATAGCGACAAGTAGTATTTCAACAGAAATGATAAAGGAAAAAACAATAGAAGAAGCACTACAACTAAAAAATACAGATGTGGTAAATAATTTAGGAGGTTTGCCTCCTGTAAAATTACATTGTTCAGTTTTGGCAGAAGAAGCAATACATGAAGCTATTGCAGACTACTACAGAAAAGAAGGGAAACTAACAGAAGAAGAAATAACACGAAAATGTAATTTAAAAAAACATTCTTGTGAAAGCTGTGGCATATAAATGAAAGAAAGATTTTAATAAAATACAAATTATAGAGCAGATAGTTTGAAAATTATCTGTTCTTATGTTATTATATCTTTATAAAAATGTGATAAGGAATTTCTAGGGGAAAACACAGAAAATGTTTGATGTGAAGAAAAAAGAGAAAGAAAATATAAATTTTTCTAAATTATATAATATAAACTACTACACAAACTAAGAAATGTATGGTAAAATAATTTAGTAAAAATGAAAAATGAAGAGTGAAGAGTATTTAAAAGCTTCGCTTTTGAAAGGAGAGAAGAACATGTCAGGACATAGCAAATGGCATAATATCCAAGCCAAAAAAGGAAAAGCAGATGCAGCAAGAGGTAAAATATTTACTAAATTAGGAAGAGAATTATTAATAGCAGTAAAAGAAGGTGGACCAGACCCAGCAGGAAACTCTAAATTAAAAAATGTTATAGCAAAATGTAAAGCAGCTAACATGCCAAATGATACTATTAATAATGCAATAAAAAAAGCATCAACAAGTAATGAAAGTTATGAAGAAATTGTATATGAAGGATATGGACCAAATGGAGTTGCACTAATAGTAGAAGCAGCAACAGACAACAAAAATAGAACAGCAGCAGATGTAAGACATGCTTTTGATAAATGTGGAGGAAACTTAGGAACAACAGGATGTGTATCATATCTATTTACTAAAAAAGGAGTAATAGTAATAGACAAAGCAAACTGCTCACTTGACGAAGATAGCCTAATGATGCTTGCAATAGATGCAGGAGCTGAAGATTTCGGAGTAGAAGAAGAAATATATGAAATAACAACATCACCAGAAACATTCTCAGAAGTAAGAGAAAAATTAGAAGCTGAAGGACTAGAATTCTTAGAAGCAGGAGTACAAATGGTACCATCAACATATGTAGCACTAGATGAAGCAGGAACAGCAAGAATGGAAAGACTAATAGATATGTTAGAAGACTTAGATGATGTATCTGAAATTTATCATAACTGGGAAGAATAGTGCTCACAAACAAATTAAAAATTGACACAATCAACATAATGTAGTATAATATAGAAAGTAAATAGTAAAAGTAATAAGAGGTAAATACCAATTTACTAAAAGCATTTTCTTTAACAATATTTAACCCATCAAAAGGAGGAAAACATTATGTCAGATTGGAAAAGGTTGTTAGAAGAACTTGATGAGCTTCGAGAAGAAAATCGGAGGCTTAGAAATGAAAACTCTGAACTCAGGAGTGAAAACTCTAAGCTTAAGCAGGTTAAAGCAAAAGAAGAATATTTAAAATTTTAAAATAATAAAGTGAAGGAGACATCTCCTTCACTTTATTATTTTCATTTTCTTATTCTTGTTCTAATTTCTTCTCTTTCCAAAAATAGAAAGTATACGCAAGAATATATTTATAAAGTCTAAATATAATTCCATTGCACCATAAATGTGTAATTTACTTTTGTCTAAATTTTCGTCTAATGAAAGTTGTTTGATTTTATTCATATCATAAGCAGTAATTCCGAAGAAAACTAGTAATATTACCCAATCAAGAATAATATCTAACATGCTATTTTTAATAAACAAATTCACTAAACTAACAATTAAGCCTATAAGTAAAGTTCCAAAAAGTAAAGTACGCCAATTACTTAAATCTTTTGAAGTTTTATAACCATAAAGTGCTAAGCCACCAAAAAGTACACTAGAAGCTACAAATAATAGTATTATTGAATTTAATTCAAATACTACAAATATAGTAGACATGGTTACACCATTTATGGCTGCATAAATAAAGTAAAGTATGCCAACAGCAGTAGGTGAAAGTTTTCTAAATAAAAATGAAAATAGTAAAACTACTACTACTTCAGCAATAAGTAAAATGCCGAAAGCATCATTAGCTAAAATGTTAATAAATAGCCCAGAAGAATAAGTATACCACGCAACAATTGCAGTTCCTAATAAACCTAAGAACATCCAGAAAAATGTTTTTGGAATAAAGTCATTTTTTACTTCTTGAACTATTGGTTCTCCATTTTCTTCACCGATCATAAAAAATCCTCCTTCTTTTTTGTTTTTTATAATTATAACATATAAAAATTAAAATATGTAAAGATTTTATAAAAAAATTCATAATTAATTGACAAAATTAACATAATTTAGTAAAATGTAAAGTGTAACACAGTAAAATAATACATTTTAGGAGGTAATTTCCATGTATGCTACAATATTATCTGCAATGTCAAGAGCTAATGCTGTAGAAAAAACTATAAGATCAATAACTAATACGATTGACTTAAAAGAAAGTATAAAAAGATCTAACGAAGAAATTTCAAAAAATGAAATAAGCAAGAAGGTTATAATTATGCAAAGACAGCAGAATCAAAGAATCGAAAGAAAACAGAAAGCAAGATATCATCGTCAGTGTAACAAATAAAACAATAGAAGACGGCAAATGTCGTCTTCTATTGTTTTATTTCATTTCTTGCAAGCTCATCACATCTATTATTAAACTCATTATCACTATGACCTTTAACTTTAATAAACTCAATTTCATGAGTTTTAGTAAATGAATATAGTTCTTCCCATAATTCTTTATTTTTAACTAAACTTCCATCAGCAGTTCTCCAACCTTTTTTAATCCAATTATAAATCCAACCTTGTGAAAAAGCATTTACAACATATGCACTATCACTATAAATTTTTATTTTACATGGATATTTAACCAATCGCAAAGCTTCTATAACAGCGGTAAGCTCCATAATATTGTTGGTAGTATTTTTATTTGATCCAGATATTTCCTTTTTTATATTTTTAAACATTAAAATTGAACCCCAACCACCGTGGACCTGGGTTGCCGTGAGCATGCTCCATCAGTATAAATAGTAATTTCATCCATAAAAAGTGCCTCCTTTTAGCATATATACAAATATTTTAAAACTTTTTATCGTTTTAATTGTAATTTTGTAATTTTTATGATATTATACCAATGTATAAAAAAAAGAACAAGTATATTATGAAATAAAAAGTAAAATGTGGGGGCGAGCATCACTAGTCCGATAATATGTAGATTATAATAAGAAAGGAGTATACCTTATGGCAAGAGTTTTAGGAATTATAGCAGAATATAATCCATTTCATAATGGACATTTATATCAAATAGAAGAAGCAAAAAAACAAACAGGTGCAGACTATGTAGTTGCTGTAATTTCAGGGAATTTTACTCAAAGAGGGAATACGTCCTTAGTAAATAAATGGATAAAAGCTGATATGGCTTTGAAAAGCGGAGTAGATATTGTAATAGAACTTCCAACAGTATATAGCATATCAAGTGCTGAAAACTTTGCAGAAGGAGCAATAAAAATATTAGATAGCTTGAAAGTAGTAGATACTCTTTGTTTTGGAACGGAAACCGCAGATTTAGCAGCATTAAATAACATAGCAAACGTTTTATACAGTGAGCCCAAAGAATATGTTTCACTATTAAACCATGAACTAGGAAAAGGGGTTTCATATCCTAAAGCTAGAGAAAGTGCACTTATGATGTACCTAAATGATATAAAAAGATATGCAAATATATTATCAGGTTCAAACAATATTCTTGCAATTGAATATTTAAAGGCATTAAAAAAATTAAAAAGTAATATGAAGCCTTTTTCCGTTCAAAGAAAGAAAGTATATTATAATGATGAAAAAATAGTAGATGAATTTGCTAGTAGTACAGCTATAAGAAAATTAGTTGCAAGAGAGCAATATGATGAAATAAGGAAGGTAATTCCAGAAAGTTCATATATGCTTTTAAAAGAAGAAATACGAAAAGGAAGTTTTGTTTTAGATATCTTAAAATTTGAAAAAGAAATATTATATAATTTAAGAAAAATGACAGTATCACAAATAGCAGAATTACAAGATGTAACTGAAGGATTAGAATATTCAATTAAAAATGCCGCAGACTCATGCAATAGTATATTAGATTTAATGGACATGGTTAAATCTAAAAGATATACACAAACAAGAATACAAAGAATTTTATTATATGCATTACTAGAAATAACAAAAAAAGACATGATAGATGCAAGAAAAATTACCCCATATACGAGAATATTAGGATTTAATAAAAAAGGAAAAGAAATGTTATCAGAAATATGTAATATTAATCGTAGAACAAATATTATTACTTCAACAAAGAAATTTATCGATAATAATACGAATAAGGTATTAAAACAAATGCTAGAAAAAGATATATTTGCAACAAATGTATATACACTAGGCTATGAATACAACTCTGTAGCAAATTTAGACTATACTAACAAAATGATAATAGTATAAAAAACAAAGGAGGGAATAAAAAAGATGTCTTTTATAGAAGATATAAAAGTAAGAGCAAAACAAGATATAAAAACAATATGCTTACCTGAAAGTGAAGACATACGTGTTCTAAAAGGTGCAGAGCAGGTATTACAAGAAGGTTATGCAGATATCATATTAATAGGAAATAAAAATGAAATAAACAAATTAGCAAAAGAAAACGAGATAAATCTTGATGGGGTAAAAATAGTAGATCCAAAAATGAGTGAAAAGTTTAGTGAGTATGCTAATAAGTTTTATGAATTGAGAAAGAACAAAGGAATGACAATAGAAAAAGCAAAAGAAATTATGAAAGATAACGTCTACTTTGGAATGATGATGGTAAAAGAAGGAGATTGTGATGGATTAGTATCAGGAGCTTGTCACTCAACAGCAGATACCCTAAGACCAGCCCTTCAAATATTAAAAACAGCTCCAGGAACAAAACTAGTATCAGCATTTTTCCTAATGGTAGTTCCAAACTGTGAATATGGAGAAAACGGAGCATTTGTTTTTGGAGACTGTGGTTTAAACGAATACCCAGACCCAGAAGCACTATCAGAAATAGCAATTTCTTCAAGCAAAAGCTTTAAACAACTAGTAGGAGCAGAGCCAAGAGTTGCAATGCTATCATACTCTACATATGGAAGTGCCCATTCACCACTTACTGATAAAGTAGTAGAAGCAACCAAAATATTAAAAGAAAAAATGCCAGACCTAGTAGCAGATGGCGAATTACAACTAGATGCCGCAATAATACCAGAAATAGCTTCATCTAAAGCACCAGGAAGCGAAGTCGCTGGAAAAGCAAATACTCTAATATTCCCAGACCTAGATGCGGGAAATATAGGCTACAAACTAGTACAAAGACTAGCAAAAGCTGAAGCTTATGGCCCACTATGCCAAGGAATAGCAAAACCAGTAAACGACCTATCAAGAGGATGTTCATCAGAAGATATAGCAGGAGTAGTTGCAATAACAGCAGTGCAAGCACAGAACGGATAACGGAAGTCGGAGGTCAGAAGTCGGAAAACATGAAAGTAAAATATATTAAATATGTTAAAAATTGACAAAAAAGATAACTGTCAAAAATATAAAAGGAGCAGATATCAGATATTAGAGGGAAGATTAGAAATGTAAAAATCCGACTTCCGACTTCTGACATCTGACTTCTAAAAAATCAAGGAGGAAAACAAGAAATGAAAATCTTAGTATTAAACAGTGGTAGTTCATCACTAAAATATCAATTAATCGATATGGAAAATGAGAAAGTATTAGCAAAAGGAAATTATGAAAAAATAGGAATGGAAGGTTCATTCGTAACACACAAAGCAAATGGAGAAAAATATACATATGAAAGAACAGCTAAAAATCATGAAGAAGCAATAACATTTGTATTAGAACAATTTACAGACGCTGACCATGGTGTAATTTCTTCATTAGATGAAATAACAGCAGTAGGACACAGAGTTGTTCATGGAGGAGAAAAATTCAATAAATCAGTAGTAATTACAGATGAAGTAATAGATACAATTCGTGATTGTATAGAACTTGCTCCACTACATAACCCAGCAGCATTAACAGGAATAGAAGCATGCCAAAAAGTAATGCCAGGAAAGAAAAATGTAGCAGTATTTGACACAGCATTCCATCAAACAATACCACAAGAAAGATATATTTACCCAATACCATACAAATATTATGAAAAATATGGAGTAAGAAGATATGGATTCCACGGAACAAGCCATAGATATGTATCAAATAGAGTAGCAGAGTTAGTAGGAAAACCAGTAGAAAGCCTAAAAACAATAGTATGTCACTTAGGACAAGGTGCAAGCTTATGTGCAGTAAATGGCGGAAAATCAGTTGATACATCAATGGGCTTCACACCACTAGCTGGTATAGCAATGGGAACAAGATCAGGAGACTTAGACCCATCAATAGTAACATTCTTAATGAAAAAAGAAGGTTTAACACCAGATGAAGTGGAAAAAGTATTAAATAAAGAATCAGGACTACTAGGAATGAGCGAAGTTTCAGCAGATAATAGAGATATATGGGAATCAATCAGAAATAATGATGAAAACGCAGTAAAATGCAAAATAGCAATTGAAAGCTATACATATATAATCGCACAATATATAGCAAAATACGCAGTTGCTTTAGGTGGAGTAGATGTAATTGCCTTTGCAGGAGGAGTAGGAGAAAGAGGACCAGAAGAAAGAGAAATGATATTAAATCACTTAAAATGGATGGGAGTAGAAATAGATACAGAAGCTAACAAAGTAAAAGCCGAAGAACAAGAAATATCATCAAAAGATTCAAAAGTAAAAGTTTGGGTAGTTCCAACAGAAGAAGAATTAATGATTGCTAGAGATACAGCTGAATTAGTAAAATAGTTTTTAGTCATAAGTTAAGTATATAATATTTAACTTATGGCTTTTTACTTTTATTTTCAAAAATATATTGTCTTTTTTTATAATTTACTGGTATAATAGTAAAAAAATGGAAAAGAAATTTTTAGGAGGAATAAAAATGAAAATTTTAGTTATTAACTGTGGAAGTTCATCATTAAAGTATCAATTAATTGATATGGAAAATGAAGAAGTACTAGCAAAAGGAAATTATGAAAGAATAGGCCAAGAAAATAGTTTTTTAACACATAAAGTAAATGGAGAAAAATATGTATTAGAAAACCCAGTACCAAGCCATAAAGAAGCTTTAGAATTTATGTTAAAACAATTATTACATGAAAAATATGGAGTTATATCATCACTAGATGATATAAATGCAATAGGGCACAGAGTACCACATGGAACAGACATTTTTAATAAATCTGTATTAATTACAGATGAAGTAATAAAAGAAATAGCAAGCTGCAGAGAACTTGCACCAATACACACACCACCAATTTTAAATGGAATAGAAGCATGTAAAAAAGTAATAGAAGGAAAGCCAATGGTAGCGGTATTTGATACAGCCTTCCACCAAACAATACCTGAAGAAAGATACATTTACCCAGTTCCATATAAATACTACGAAAAATACAAAATGCGTAAATATGGTTTCCATGGAACTTCACACAGATATGTTTCAAATAGATTAGCAGAATTAGTAAATGAACCAATAGAAAACTTAAAAACAGTGGTATGCCACTTAGGTCAAGGAGCAAGCTTATGTGCAGTAGATGGAGGTAAATCAGTAGAAACCTCTATGGGAATGACACCAGTTTCAGGAATAATGATGTGTGCAAGGTCAGGAGACTTAGACCCATCAATAGTAACATTCTTAATGAAAAAAGAAGGTTTAACACCAGATGAAATGGAACACATATTAAACCAAGAATCAGGAACATATGGAATATCTGGAGTAAGTAAAGATAATAGAGATATATGCAAAGCAGAAAAAGAAGGAAATAAAAGAGCAGCTTTAGCAAATAGAGCATATGCATATAATGTAGCACAATATATAGCTAAATACGCAGTTTCAATGAACGGAATAAATGCAATAGCATTTACAGCAGGAATAGGAGAAAACCAAGGAAGTATCCGTGAAGAAATATGCAGTTACCTAGGTTGGATGGGAGTAGAACTAGACAAAGAAGCAAACAACGTACAAGGTGAAGAAAAAGAAATATCTACAAAGAATTCTAAAATAAAAGTATGGATAGTACCAACAAACGAAGAATTAGTAATTGCTAGAGATACAAAAGCAATTGTAGAGAACTTGTAATTTGTAGTATGGGAAAAATGGAGAAAATATAGCACCTGAAAATTTATATTATGAAAGTATTACATTAGACGAATATAAAAAGAATAGCAATATATAAAATAATATTATATTGTTATTCTTTTTTTATGTTTATTAATTATTGAAAACAAAAATAAAATTATCGAACATTTTTTTGAGAAAACTATTGACAAAGAAAAAATGTTCGATTATACTATAATTGTAAAACAAATTAATGTTCGTACAAGGAGGTATAAAAATGATAACAATTAATATAAAAAAATTCACAAAATCAATACTAACACTACTAGGAGGTTTAATACTAATACTACTATATTTTTCAAATGTTTCACTTTCAAAAACAGAATTAGAAACTAAAACAGTATTTGTTTCAAATGGAGATACATTATGGGTAATAGCAGAAAACGAGCAAATGAATAATAGATATTATGAAGGGAAAAAAGTACAAGAAATAATATATGATATAAAAAATACAAATAATTTAGATGACAGTTACTTATATGAAGGTCAAAAATTAGAAATTTTAAGTTATAAGGAGTAGTACTAAAACAAAATAATATATTGTAGGAGTCATCGCCTTCGGCGACCAAATAGCAATTATTATACTTTTTAGAATATATAATGATAAATGCTTTTCGGGTCGCCGAAGGCGACGACCTTTACAATTGCATAAATATATAATTTTAAAAAGCTTCTAAAAATTCAACGGGTTACTTTCAACTGCATTTTTAACTTGTTCATTAGCTACATGGGTATAAATTTCTGTAGTAGAAATACTAGCATGTCCTAAAAGTTCTTGAAGAGCTCTAATATCAACTTGTCCATATTGATACATTAAAGTTGCTGCAGTATGTCTTAATTTGTGTGTAGAATACTTAGAAGTATCTAAGCCAGCTTGTCTAAGTTCTTTTTCAACTATATGTTGAACAGTTCTTTTTGAAATTCTTTCTCTACGCTCACTTAAAAATAAAGCATCTTTAGATTTATAATCAATTCCTTCTTTAGGTCTAACTTCTAAATAACCTTTAATAGCTTGCATACATGCATTATTAAGATATATAGTTCTTTCCTTATTACCTTTACCAATAACAGTCATTTTAGCATCATCAAACTTTATGTCTTTAATATTAATATTAACAAGTTCAGAAAGACGCATACCACAATTTAAAAATAAAGTAATAATAGCAAAATCTCTTTCAGCATTTCTATTATCTTCATTTAATGCTATTTCTAATAATTTTTTGCTATCCTCTAAGCTTAAATACTTAGGCATACGTTTATCTTGTTTAGGTGTTTCCAAATTTTGTGCAGGGTTAACATCAATTAGCTTTTCTTTCACTGCTAAATATTTGAAAAATATACGAATAGTAGATATTTTTCTTGCACGAGTTGAAGCCTTACTATGGTTATTAACAGCTATATAAGATATAAAAGAATGAATATCATCCAATGTTATTTTCTTTAAAGTATTAACATCAAAGTCATTTATATCAATCTTATTAAAATCCGTTTCATCAGTCATTTTAAAGTGAATTTTCATATATTTAAAAAACATAGCAAGGTCATAATTATATTCTTTAATAGAATTAGGAGATTTGTTTAAAATTGTAATAGAATAATCTAAAAAAGAATTTATAAACTCTGGGTTGTCCTCACGGTTTATCATAATATCACGCTCCATATATAAATAATTTATATAAATTATATAATAAATAGAAATTAAATGAAATAGTTTTAGCGAAATTTTATAGATTACAATTCGCAGCAAAATTATTAACCCCTGGGAGCGGATTTTAAATGATAGATGTAAATTATAACATATATTGGCTACTTGAAAATCATAAAACTAATTGATATAATAAAACAAAATAAATGAAAGGATAGGAAATAACGTGTCAGAACAATTTTCAAGAACAGAATTATTAATAGGAAAAGAAGGATTAGAGAAATTAAAAAACTCAAAGGTCATAGTATATGGAATTGGCGGAGTAGGATCATACGTTGTTGAAGGACTAGCAAGAGCAGGAATAGGGCATATAATAATAGTTGATTATGATAGAGTAGATATTACAAACATAAATAGGCAAATAGAAGCGATGCATTCTACAATAGGTAGGTATAAAGTAGATGTAATGAAAGAAAGAATATTAGACATTAATCCATCTGCAATAGTAGAGGCATATAAGCCAGACGAAATAGAAGGTGGAGAAGAACAACTAATAAATAAATCTGTTACGTATGTTGTCGATGCAATAGATACAATAACAAATAAATTAAAAATAATAGAAAAAGCAAATATAGAAAATGTCAGAATAATATCAGCAACAGGAGCTGGAAACAAGTTAGACCCAACTATGTTTGAAGTAGCTGACATATACAAAACATCAGTATGTCCTGTTTGTAGAATATTAAGAAAAGAATTAAAGAAAAGAAATATAAAACATTTAAAAGTAGTATATTCAAAAGAAGAACCGATAAAAATAGACATTGAGGACAAGCCAAAGGAGAAACTTTTAGGAAGCATATCATTTGTACCATCAGTAGCAGGTTTAATTATAGCATCAGAAGTTGTAAAAGATTTAATAAAATAGAAAGCAAGAATAAAATTTTCTAAGCTCATTCTTCGCTAAGAAAATCTAATTCTTCCATAACTATATTCTAAGGAAACTCACCACTATCGTGGATGATTTTCCTAAGAATATAGAAAAGCACTATAAATAAATAGTGTTTGAGAAATATACCCCCTTATTTACAAAATACCTAAGGGGGTATATAATGTATAAGGTGATTAAAAATGGAAAATGAAAAATGTTGTAACAAAAAAACACAAAGAAGTAATGAAGAAAAAAAACTTATTACAAATCGTTTAAATAGAATTGAGGGGCAAGTAAAAGGAATAAAGAAAATGGTACAAGAAGATAAATACTGTAATGATATATTAATTCAACTATCTGCAATAGAAAATTCTATAAAAAGTTTATCAAACCATATACTAGAAAACCATTTATATAGTTGTGTTACAAACGATTTAGAAAAAGGAAACTTAGAAATTATAGATGAATTAATTAGCTTGTTTAAAAAATTTAACAAATAATAAGAAAAGAGGAATAAAATGGATAATGCATTTCAAAGGAAAATCAATTATTATGAAACAGACAGAATGGGAGTAGTACATCATTCGAATTATATAAGGTATTTAGAAGAAGCTAGATGCTATTTTTTAGAAAACATAGGAATGCCATTTGAAGTTTTAGAAGAAAATGGTATAACAATTCCAGTATTAGGGGTAAACTGTACATATAAACATCATGTTACTTTTGGAGACACTTTGCAAATTCATGTATTTATAAAAGAATATACAGGAGTTAGAATGACAGTAGGTTATGATGTTACAGAAAAAGAAACTGGAAAAGTAGTAATCATAGCTGAAACTAAGCACTGCTTTACAGACAGAAATTTAAAGCCAATAAACTTAAAAAAATATGTACCAAGTTTTAGTGATAGATTTATAAGTTTAATGGAAAAATAGAAAAAGAAAGGATATGATAAAATATGAAAGAAACTATAATAAAAGTACAAGGAATGGCATGTGGAGGATGTGAAAACAGAATTCAAAATGCTTTAAAAAATATAGAAGGAATAGAAAAAGTAGTAGCAAACCATAAAGAAGGAACAGTTACAATAACAGCAAATGAAATTAATATAGATAAAATAAAAGAGAGAATGCAAGATTTAGGTTTTACAGTTTTATAAAATTAAAAAATAATAAAATAAAGGTGCTTATAGAATTTATTAGGTAGAAACTCTTGAATAATAAAATACTTTATGTTATGATTGTTATCAGAAACTTATTTAAAATCTTTATTACAAATGTAAAGGAGGTTTATTATGGTAGCAACAATAAGAAAGAGGGTATTATATCCAGAAAAAGATGTATATGGTGAAGGCGAGATTGTAGCAATGGGATATATACATGAAAAGAGTCAATATCCCATTTACACAGTACGGTCTTATTCTCAGTACTATTACGTTAATGTAGCTTTTCGAAAAACAATAATTATTCGATATGATGATAAAACATTAAGAAGATTACAGCGAAAGATTAATAAAAAAGAAAAACAGGGATATTTAACTTACGAACAAGGAGTTAAGATTATTCTAACAACTGTATGCAATATGCTTGAAGAACAGTTAAAAGGAACATTCTTATAAACAAAAAGCACCTAAAATAAGGTGCTTTTTACATTGAAATAATAATAAAAGGAGGTCAAAGGAGTGTCCCCACCGTTCCGATTTCGGAACGCTAGTGAATTTAAGAATTGCTAAATAATGAAAATTACAAAGCAATTCTATAAATTCACATACTTATCTTCTAAGAGCTTTTCGTCTACCAGACGAAAAGCTCTTAGAAGATAAGCAAGGACCGTCCCTAACGTGCGGAAAATGAAAAAGATAATTTTAGAGATTGATGGAATGACGTGTAGTGCGTGTTCTAATGGATTAGAGAGATATTTAAATAAACAAAATGGTATTAAAAGTGCTAGCGTTAATTTAGTTATGGCAAATGCTAGTGTTGAGTATGATGAAAAAATGTTAGACCAAAATAAAATTGAACAGTTTGTTAAAGAAGCGGGTTTTAAAAGTTTAGGAGTATTTAAAGAAATAAAGGTGGAAAAAAAGAATAAAGCGGAAAAAATTAAATTCTTTATTTTCTTAGCATTAGCAATTATTCTAATGTATGTTTCAATGGGACATATGATAGGTTTGCCAATAATAGATGCACTGAATATGCATACACAACCAATTAATTATACAGTAGTGTTATTTTTACTAACTATTTGTTTTATAGTATATGGTTTTGATATTTTAAAAAATGGTTATAAAAATTTGATACACAAAACTCCCAATATGGATACGCTAGTTAGCATAGGTGTTCTTAGTAGTTTAGCATATAGCTTATATAGTATGTTTATGGTAATAAAAGGAGAGCATTTTTATGTAGAAAATCTATATTTTGAATCGGCAGCAATTATAATATTCTTTATAAAATTAGGCAGATATATTGATGGAATGAGTAAAGATAAAACGAAAGAGGCTATTCAAAAATTAGTAAAAATAACGCCAAATGAAGCTACTTTAAAAATTGATGGAGAAGAAAGAAAAGTAACAATTGATGAAGTAAAAAAAGGTGATATTTTAATTAGTAGACCAGGAGAAAAAATAGCAGTAGATGGTAAAATAACATTTCGGAAAAGCACATTTTGATGAAGCTTTTATTACAGGTGAAAGTATGCCAACAAATAAAACAATAGGCGAAAAAGTAATTGCAGGATCTATTAATTATGATGGATATATAGAATATGAGGCAGAAAGAATAGGAAAAGAATCTACAATATCTGAAATTGTAAGACTAGTAGTTGAAGCTACAAACACAAAAGCACCTATTGCAAAACTAGCGGATAAAGTAAGTGGATATTTTGTACCAGCTGTTATGCTAATGGCAATAATTTCATTTATAGTATATCTTTTAATAGGTTCTTCATTTGCAGCAGCACTAAATGTATTTATAACTATTTTAGTAGTAGCATGCCCATGTAGTTTAGGGCTAGCAACTCCACTTGCTATTGTAGTAAGTGAAGGGCTATGTGCAGAAAATGGAATATTAATAAAGAAAAGTGAAATATTGGAAAATGCTCAAAAAACAGATACAATAGTATTTGACAAAACAGGAACATTAACATATGGAACTTTAAAAATAGCAAATGTAATTAATTATAGTAATATGGAAGAAAAAGAAGTATTGACTTTAGCAGGAAGTATAGAAAAGAAAGGAACGCACCCTATATCAAAAGCTTTTGTTGATTATTTAGAACAAAATAATATAGAAAGTTTTGAAGTAGAAAATTATGAAGAGATAAGTGGATACGGAGTATGTGGCAGGGTTAATAATGAACAAATAATATTAGGAAATAGTAAAATACTTTCAAAATATGGATTTCAAAATACACATAAACAAGATGAAGAAAAACTTGCTAAAGCTGGAAACAGCATAATATATGTTGTAAAAAATAAAGAAATAATTTCAATAATAGGTGTAAGTGATATTATAAGAAAAAATGCAAAAGAAGTAATAAATACATTTAATAAACACAAAATAGAAGTAATAATGCTAACAGGAGATAACAAAGAATCAGCAGAGAAAATAGCAAAAGAAATAGGAATAAAAAAAGTAATTGCAAATGTATTACCAACACAAAAATTAGAAGTAATTAAAAAGTTAAAACAAGAAAAAAGATTTGTACTAATGTGTGGAGATGGAATAAACGATAGCCCAGCACTAGCTACAGCCGATATAGGAGTAAGTGTAAATAGTGGAACAGATATAGCAATGGACTCATCAGACGTAATACTAACAAGAAACGACTTAAACTCAATTATAAACCTAATACACATCAGTAAAAAAACAATAAGAAATATAAAACAAAACCTATTCTGGGCATTTTTCTATAATATACTAATGATACCAGTTGCAATAGGAATTCTTACACCAATAGGAATAACCATAAACCCAATGATAGCAAGTGTTGCAATGGTAATAAGTAGTTTTACGGTTATATTAAATGCTTTAAGGCTTAAAAGAATAAAATTGAATTAAATAAATAAAAATAATTGTTGAAAACAAATACTTATATGATATAGTAAGGCATACTAGTAAGCAACTAGTTTGAATTTTATAACTCCTATATTAACATCTAGGATTGTAGCAACTAAAAACAATATATACCTAGGTATCGCATCAATTTTTTTGGCCGTAAATTAATAATAATACTTGATGCTTCCTCTTCATGGCGACTTAAAAATTACGCTAAAATAATGATAAACTGAATAAACCGTAAATAAGGAGAGCACGAATGCTCTCCTTATTTACTACTGTAAGTCTAAAGAAAATGTTCGAACCACAGTTCCTTTAGGTACATAGAATTCATAGCTTTTTTCTTCATCTCTAAATGTGAAAAAAGAAAGAATACCTTCTAATATGCCATTCATATTAGCTTTTGTGTATGTTGTATTTTCTACAATTGTAGGGGTGCAATTCTCCCGTTCATAAATAATTACATTTTCAGAACTAATTTTGCCTTTCCTGTATCCATCACCAGACTTGTAATAATACATATAAACTTCATCGGTATCCATAGAAGCATATACATAAAATAGTCCACCACCTCCAGAACCAGATATTTGGCTATTATCCTGTAATGATACAAGTTCATATTCGGCAGTTTTTTCAGTTTCTTGATATGAATGGACTACAATTCCTCCAATACAAAATGCACTTACAAAAAACAGTATTACACAGATAATAATTTTTATCCCATACCGCCTAGCATTCTTCCAATCACGATCAATCATTTCTCCAATTGCGGAAACAAGTGAATATAATCCATAGCCAAAACTACCCCAAAAAATAAACCACAACATAATGATTCCTCCTTAATATTTCTTTTATAGTTGTCAACGAGTTATTATATGAAAAACCAAAAAGTTAGAGGAAGCTCCTCTCACTAATTAGTGAAAACAGGAAATTAAAATATATTACAAATATATTATACAACAATTTGACATAATTTTTAAGTGTTTTAGATATACGTTGGCTATTTCCCCAAAATTTAGGTTTTAGTAATTAATATATTATTAAATCTTAATAATACCAGAGAAACATTGACATAATGACGTAAAGTAAATATAGGTCTGATTATGAAATTATGAGGTTATATAGTGATCAAGTAAAACTATTAGCTAATCAGTCAATTAGCAGAGGATATGAAAAATTTCTTGTATTCTCTATGTAATCTAAGTATCTAAAAAACCTTATGGTATAGATTAAATTTAATCTGCACCATTTTTTTACAAATGTATTATTTCTATCTCTTCTTTAATATGCAATTTAGGAAAGTTATTAAGTAAAGATTTTGGTGAAATCAAACCAAATAAGAACTTAAAATTTTTTATAAATACAGTAAAGTTAATTGACTAATTTTACATAATTTGATATAATACTTGTTATCAATGCAAAAAGCAAAATTATAGTATAAGAAATATAACTTAATATTTCTTATGCAAATGAAAAATTTAATTGGGAAAGAAAGGAGATCATATTTTAACTATTGCACTAAAAACTAAATCAAATATTGCAACTGCATAAGGAGGAATATTATATGGCATTAAAATTAAGTAAACATTGTAAACAGATATATAGTTATGGAATTTGTGAATGTTGTGATGAATGTGGATATATGACAAGAAGAGAAAAATATGAAAACTTAAAAAATTCTGAGCAACAGTTATACAACAATGCTAAAAAAGGTATCAAACAAATAGATTTATTAAGTGATATTTGCAATTTGGATTTAGCTTGCAAAGAAGTTTTACAGATTTTAAAGGAAAAAAATGTGAATGATAAAGTGATGAAAAAATTATCACATAAAGTTAAGGCTCTTTCAAAAATTGTAAAACTACACTCTTTTGTTTCAAAAAGATTCATGAAGCAAGTAGAAGAAATTGATGAACTTTCTAAAACAATTAAAAACCGAATTGACTTCTAAAAGAAGTTGATATTGATTTTGTAGGAAATCTCTGTATAAATTTTATACAGAGATTTCCATGTTAATTTAATGATAAAACTGAAGAATATGATAGAAATTAGAGATATTATACTTACTGAAAAAAGATAAATGTTGGATAAATTTTTTCATATTTATAAAAATAGGTAGAGTAGGGAGGAGTTGAAGCTTTTCTCTTATTGATGAAAAATAAACTTTTTAAATTAGGAAAATATAAAATGAAAATCAAGATTAAAACTAAATTTAGAATTTTAATAAAAAATTTTGTGTAAAGTTAATTTTATATATGTAATTTCAAAAAACGAACATTTGTTATAAATGTTTGTAAATAATTATTTGTGTTATAAATTTATAAAATTTTTGTATAATCATTATATAAATTTAGATTATCAATTCATAATATAATTTCATATTACGAAACACCAAAATCGATTTTAAGACATTTTTATAATTCAGTTAACAAGTTATATGTTTTTAATTTGATGTATATTTTATGAAATCTAATCTTTATAATATAGTTTTATTAAAAATGCTGATTTTTAGGTATATATTAAAAGTTCAGAAAAAAGTCTAAAAAAACGACGCACGAGAATCGATTTTAAGCCGTTTTTAAAAATTAAGCATATAAGTTTATTGTCTATAAAATCAAGCAAATTACTGAAATATAAGGATTTAAGAAATTTTGATAAAATAATCTAATTAAAAATTATAAGGTTACAATCCAGGAATAACCAAAAATAATGAAGCTCCAGAATCAATTTTAAGGTGATTTTATTAAAAAGTAGTATAGTTTATTGCTAGAATAATAAGCTAAAATAAGCGTAATGGCAAGGAATAGCAAGATTTCAGAGATAGGACTATATTCATATGGTTCTATTTTTGATCCTATCTCTATTTGCACAAAACTTTGATTTTGTGCAATGTAATATTTATATTTTAATGGAACATGTACCTCTATGCTCCTCTAAAATTCTTTATATTTTATTATATACAAGCTATTTTTAATTAATATTTAATTTTAATAGTACGTTTGTTAGACTAATAATATAATAAATATTTACACGTGTCAATACTTTTTTTTAAAAAAATTAAGCAACTTTTTTTCTAGCAAGATATATTCTTTTTCTTTTACGTTCTTTTTCTATACGATATTCTTCCACAACATCATATGCAATTGTATACTCCCCTTTTTTTGCTGAAAGTAAACCTTCATATGTATGAAATAATAATGCGTTTCTTAATTCTTCCTTATTATCGTCAACATTAACGTTCCAAGTATGATGTAAATTAAATGCGTATAATTCTAAAGCACGTAATATAATATCTATTTGCCCATCTAATAGCTTAACTTCTTTAGGTATTATATTATCAGTATCAAACATATTCCTTCCCCCTTCCTAATATAAAAATTATTATAGCATATTTATGTTAACAAATCAATGATAAAAAAATATAAATTTATGACAAAGTTCGACAATATTTTTATAAATTTGATAATATAATTAAATAAAGGAGGAATATATATGTTATTTGAAAAAGAAAAATATTATCAATATATTAAAACATTAGAAGGAATAATGGTTGCTAAATACATACTTATTGCTGCAATTGGAATAACAACAGGAATAGCAACAAAAAATATACTAGCTATATTATTAGCATTAATTATAAGCTATATATCAACATTATTATTAACGATAAATATAAAAATTAAAATACAAAAAATGAAACTTGACATTGATATAGCTACATATATAAAAGAAAATCAAAAGGGACATTAATAGTCCCTTTTAAATTTCTTCTTTACTATAACAAATATTTTTTTAAAGCTTTATTTATAATTTCTTCAATACTTCTTCTATCAAAAATAATCACACTTAATATC
>CATLDI010000011.1 GCA_949902805.1 uncultured Clostridiaceae bacterium | reverse complement strand
AAATAGAAGAAAACAATAATATAATAGCATGCATGATTAATAATGAAATAAAAGATTTAAAATATGAATTACAAAATGGAGACAATGTGGAATTGCTAGATGTTACTCACAGAGATGGAGCCAGAATTTATACAAGAGGGCTTTTATTTATAATGTCTATGGCATTTAAAGAGCTATATCCAGAAATATTACTTACAGTAAATTATCAGCTAAAAAGTAGTATGATATGTGAACTTAAAAACATAGAGCCTACTGAAGAAATGATAGAAAATGTACGTAAGAAAATGCAAGAAATAATAGATGCGAATATTGAAATTGAAAAAAGAGAATTACCACGAGAAAAAGCAATAGAATTTCTAAAAAAAGAAAATACTACTATAGGAAAAGCACAATTAGAAGATAAAGAAAAAGATACAATGTCTTTATATTTTTGTAATGGATACTATAATTACTTTTTTGGAGCCATGCCAATTTCAACAGGCTTTATAAAATTATTTGATATTATGAAATATAATAATGGCTTTTTAATAAGATATCCAAACAAAAAAGAACCAAATAAAATTATGCCCTATGAAGAAACAAAAAAATTATTAAGAACCTTAGAAGAATATGATGATATATATAAAGTTTTAGGAGTATGCAATTTAGACCAAATAAATCAAATAATAAGAGAAGGGAAAGCAAAAGAACTTATATTAATATCAGAAGCTCTTCATGAAAAGAAAATTTCACAAATAGCAGATGGAGTAGCAAAAAATAAAGAAAAAAGAATAATACTAATAGCAGGACCTTCATCTTCTGGAAAGACAACATTTGCAAAAAGATTAGGCATTCAGCTTAGACTAAATGGAATAAAACCAAAAACAATTTCAGTAGATAACTATTTTGTAGAGAGGGAAGAAACACCACTAGATGAAAATGGAAAGTTAAATTTTGAAGCATTAGAAGCGGTGGATTTAAAATTATTAAATGATGATTTAACTAAGTTACTAAATGGAGAAGAGATACAAATGCCAACATTTAACTTCAAAACAGGGCACAAAGAATATTTAGGAAATGCAATGAAGTTAGAAGATGATGAAGTACTAGTAATGGAAGGTATACATTGCTTAAATGATAACTTGACACCATCAATACCAAGCTCGCAAAAATTCAAAATATATATAAGTGCATTAACAGTATTAAACATAGACTACTATAATAGAATATCAACAACAGACACAAGAATAATAAGAAGAACAGTAAGAGATAACCAATTCAGAGGATATAATGCAAAAAGAACTTTAGGAGCATGGGCATCAGTAACAGCTGGAGAAGAAAAAAACATATTCCCATACCAAGAAGAAGCAGATGTAATGTTCAATACATCACTAATATATGAAATAAATGCACTAAGAAACTATGCACTTCCACTATTTGAACAAATAACGCCAGAAGACGAAGAATACTCAGAAGCAAAAAGACTATACAAATTCTTAAAATACTTTGAACCAATAGACGCCGAAGATATACCAAGAAATTCCCTACTACAAGAATTCTTAGGAAACAGTATATTTGAAGAATAACTGGAAATTTTAGGGACGGTTCTAAAAATTTCCAAACTGTGGATACTATAAAAATCAGGTGAACCCTACCAATAAGTTGGGACTGTAAAATCAATAAAATAAAAATTAATAAGGTAAAAAATTAAAGAAAGTTAGGAAGATAAAATGGCAGGTAATTTTACAGAAATAGATGAAGAATTTATATGTGAAAATTGTGGAAAAAAAGTAGAAAAGCTAGGCTACTCATGCAGAAACCATTGCCCACACTGTTTGCACTCAAAACATGTAGATATAAATCCAGGAGATAGGCTTGAAGAATGTCATGGAGTGCTAGAGCCAATAGGTTTAGAAATAGATAGTAAAAAAGGATATGTAATAATATTCAAATGTAAAAAATGTGGAGCAATTAGAAAAAATAAAACAGCAAAAGATGATGATATGGATTTAATTATAAAATTAAGTGCAAAGCATTAAAAAAGAAAAAAAGGAAAGAATTGGGACGCGTCCAAAACTTTCCTTTTTAAATTAGAATTAAGATAAAATTTTAAAAAAAGAAAGTTTTGGACGCGTCCCAATTCTTTCCTTTTTTTCTTTTTTAAATCTCTCTATTCAAATTTCCATTAGTATAATCTTTACCCTCTAATTTGTTACCCTCCAAAACAGTCTTAACAATATTATTTATTTCCCCAACATTCTCATCTATAACATCAATTCTATAAGAATCAACATTAAAATCAGCTCCATTAATAGAAGTTATTTTACTATTATAAATAGTAGTAACTGTTTGAATACTATCAGGAATAATTCTAAAATTAAAGCCTAGTCTATCTTTTAAATAATATTTAATATCCTCTTTACACCTACTTCCACAAGTAGGGTAGCATTTATTAGTACCTCCAAGCAAGCAGTAGTTAGAAGTCATTAAAGGAGTTCTTCCATAAACAATTAATTCATTATCAGTAACTTTATGCTCACAAATAGAATTAATAGTAGAACTATTAAGTTCAGGAGATAAAGTAATTTTACTTACTCCTAAATCTTGAAGGATTTTATCAGTATAATTGTTATAAACATTTAAAGTATAGTTTGCAATATATTCAAATTTATCGCCATATTTTTCTTTCAAATTATTAATAAAAATGCATGAAGAAATGTTAGAAATAACAAATCCTTTGATATTAAATTTATCAATAGAATTTGAAACGATATTATTTAAAAGGTTTTTATAATTAGCTTTTATAACTGTAGGTAAATAAATGTAAGCTTTAAAATTATCACAAATAGAATGTAAGGCACTTTCAAGCTTTTTATTAGAAAAATATTTTAAAGGTATATACACATTATCAACATTTTTAATTAAACCATAATCAATATCTTTATTTATAACATTAAGAAGAAGAGAAATCTTCCTATTTTTTAGTCCTATCTTTTTATTATTAGAAGTCAAGCCTAATTTAACATTTTTACCTTTTCTAATAATTCTAGAATTAGAAATAGCTAAAATTTCCTCCAAGCAGTTTCTTCTAAGTTCATTTAAAACGCTAATCGAAGGAATAAATAAATTATCTCCCAAATCAACTTCGATATGCTCAAAATTAAAAATAGTATTATTAGTTTTAGAAATTTGAGCTTTAATTCTTTCTTCATCAATAGGCCTAGAATTAGCCTTAACTGCTACTATATTTGATTTTTGATGAACAGTTATATTATTAAAAAATTCATTATTACTATTAATTGTTTTAACAGTAAGCTTTATAGGTTCATTTTCTTTAACCTCTACAAATGCTGAAAGAGAAGTCTTTTTATTCTCTCCACTATATGAAAGTTTACTATTTGCAGAAAGCTCTTTACTTGCAAGTTTATAAATTCTATCGCCAATATGAATATTACCTTTCATTCTACCAATTTCCACTAATTGTTTTTTATTAGCAGAAGTAACGTTCTTTCCTTTAATCATAAGTTCAGATACCGTATATTTAGTAGTCTCATTTTCAAAACCAATAGTATCGCCAACGCAAATAGAATCAGTCAAATTAAAGAAAATATGACCTTTATTAGGTTTAAAATTAGAAACATTACCGATATAAATACCCATATGGTTAGGCTTTTTAGAATAAACCAAATTTCTATTAGGGTCATTAGAAAAATGCCCACCGAGAAAACTCACCACGATTAAATACTTGCATAAGTTCCTTTTTATCATTCTCATCAATAACATAAGGTTTATCAGATAAAGCTAAGTCAATATATTTTCTATAAATTCTAGTAACAGTAGCAACATACTCAGGAGACTTCATTCTACCTTCAATTTTAAAACACATAACTCCGCTATTTATCAAATCAGGAATAAACTCCAAACCGCACAAATCTTTAGTACTTAGCAAATACCCACTTTTATTTTGTGCCACATTAGGGACGTTTCCTTTTGGGTAATCTGTCCCTTTTGAGACAAGTTTATATGGAAGTCTACATGGCTGAGCACATCTACCACGGTTTCCGTGACCTTCCACCAACCATGCTAGAAAATAGGCATTGACCTGAATATGAAATACATAATGCACCATGTATAAAAGTTTCAATTTCAACATTAGAATGTGAACAAATATACGTAATTTCTTCTAATGAAAGCTCTCTTGAAAGTACAACACGTTTAAAACCTAACTTTTCTGCTTCAAGAACACCTTCTAAATTATGTATGGTCATTTGTGTACTCGCATGTATTGGTAAATCTGGAAAATTTGCTATTAAAGTTTGCGCCAAACCTAAATCTTGAACAATAATTGCATCAATTCCAAATTCATATGCTTTGCTAGCGAGTATTACAGCATCTTCAAATTCTTCGTTTTTTATTAAAGTATTTAAAGTAAGGTGAGTATTAACACCTCTTAGATTAGCATAGTTAATGGCTTCTTTTAAATTACTTAAATCAAAATTAGTTGCTTGAGTCCTAGCATTAAAACTAGCAGCTCCAAAATACACACTATCTGCACCATTTTGCACAGCAGCTTTTAAACATTCAAAATCTCCAACTGGAGAAAGTAATTCAATTTTTTTCATATTTAATTTCATTCCTTCGTTTATTATATTATTTGTATGATTGTAACACAAAAAACAAAAAATGCATACTATATTATATAATAATCATAGAAAAACTATGAAAATAAGAAGAGGGAGGGCTAAAAAATGCAAGATGAAATGAGAAATTGCGGATGTGGCTGTAATGATGGTTGTGGATGCAATAATAATTGCGGATGTGGAAATAACGGATTTTTAGGAAACTTATTTGGAAGAAATGGCTGTGGCTGTGGAGATTCTGAAATATTATTCTTCATAATAGTATTCTTACTATTATTTACAAACTTTGGATGCGGATGTGGCAGAGGTTGCTAATATAGTATAGTGAAAAAACTGGTTTTAAAAATAAAAACCAGTTTTTTACTATTTCATTTATTACTAAAATATTACATTTTTGTAAGTTTAACCAAATTTATTGACTTGATTTTTCCTTAATGATATACTTCTATTGTAGAAAATTGTCAGAAAAAAATAATAAAATTTAAGGAGGAATTAAAGTGAAAAATAGATTAAAAATACTAGGAAATAGGACAATTGGAATTTTAACTATTCTAACTTTACTAACATATATATTTATAAATTTTGTATATCAAAATAAAACATATGCAGCACAAGAAAATGCAACTTATGATGCAAATAGAATATCAAAATATCCAGGATATAAAGAATTAATAGAAAATTTAAAAACAGCTCATCCAAATTGGAATTTTGTAATATTCTATACTGGTCTTGATTGGAATACAGTAATACAGAAAGAAACAACAGAACGTCATGGTAGAAACTTAATAACATCAAGTAAAACGTCAGATTGGTTTTGTACAACATGTAAAGATAAACCATATGATAATGGTAGCTGGAGATGTGCCTCAGAGCAGACTGTATCTTACTATATGGATCCGAGGAATTTTCTAAATGATAGTGAAATTTTTCAATTTGAACAATCAATTTTCAATTCTTCAATACATAGTTCAGATGGTGTTATGAACATGACAGCTGGTTCATTCTTAGAAGGAAGAGCAAATGCAGATGCAATAATACAAGCATGTCAAAATGTTAATATAAACCCATATCAAGTAGTTGCTAGGATATTACAAGAACAAGGAAAAACAGGTACTACTATGAGTAGAGGAAATGAAGGATATTATAATGTATTCAATGTAGGAGCATCAGGAGATACATCAGCAGAAATAATAAGAAATGCAACACAATATGCTAGAGAACATGGATGGAATACTTTAGCAAAATCTATACTAGGAGGAATAGATTTCCTAAAATCTAAATATATTGGACAAGGACAAGATACTCTATACTTACAAAAATTTGATGTAGATGATAATGGTAGTTTATATTACCATCAATATATGCAAAATGTATCAGCAGCACTTACAGAAAGTTATACAGTAAGAAACATATATCAAAAAATGGGAACATTTAATGGAAGTGTTACATTCCGTATTCCAGTTTATGAAAATATGCCAAGTACAACTTGCCAAGCGCCAACCAGTAATACAATAGTTACACAAAACGTAATAATAAAAGGATCATCAGTACGTATAAGAAGTAGCGAAACTACAGCGACAGAAAGCAATATTATAGCAACAGTAAATGCAGGATACCAATTATTGAGAATAGAAATAGCAAAAAATACATCTTCAGGTATATATTGGGACAAAGTGGTTTTACCAGATGGAAGAAAAGGATATGTATCACATAGTTATTTAACACAAGTAGAAGATATAACAAATTGTAATGAAGCCGTAATGACAACTACAGAAGTATATTTAAGAAATGGACCAGGAACAGAGAATACAACAACTATAGAATTGCTACCAAAAGGTCAATATATTAGAAGAATAGAGAAAAACAAATATAATGTAGATGGCTATGTATGGGATAGAGTAATACTTCCTAATGGAACACAAGGATATGTAGCACAAAAGTATTTAGAATGCGTAGAACCAAATAATAAATATAAATTAGAAGACGGAAAATTAATATGCGAACCAGAAACAACTGTAGAATCAATAAAAGAACAGAATCAAACAAAAGAAGTAACAATAAAAAATGCAAATGGTGAGGTAGTAAATAGTGGTAATGTTGGAACTGGTTATACAGTAGAATTTTATGATAATAAATATACTGTTGTGAAATTAGGAGATGCAAATAGCTCTGGAAAAATAGATTCGTTTGATTATATAAGAATTATGAATTATATAATGGGTAAAAAACAATTAAATGATTTGGAAAAATTGGCAGCTGATGCAAATAAAGATGGAAAGATAGATTCGTTTGACTATATAAGAATTATGAATTACATAATGGGAAGCAAGAGAATTGAAATATAAATTGATTTAGGAGGAAATGCAATGAAAAAGAGTAAAATTATAAATTTACTATTTGTAGCTTTAACAATTATAATATTATGTGGGTTAGCTAGTAAAATTTATGCAGCTGGAAGTTTCTCAGTTTCAACTTCTTCAAATAACATAAATGTAGGAGATACAATAACTGTTTATATAAAAGGAAATGATGCATATGGTAAAGTAGACATAAAAGCAAATAACGCTACATTGTCTGCCACAACTGTATTTTTGCAAAACGATACAAAAACAGTAACTTTAACAGCAAGAAATTCTGGAACAATAACAATAGAGGCAACACCATCAGAGTCATATGGACTAGGAGATTCTGACGAAAATCCAATAGAAGGAACGCAAAAAGCAATAGTTACAGTAAAAGAAAACACACCAACTAACCCAGGAGGTCAAACAGGAGGAAATAATGGTGGTTCAACAGGAGGAAACACAGGAACAAACAATGGTGGTTCTTCTAAACCAACTGTTACAGAACCAAAATTCACATCAGCAAGCAAAACTGTATATGCAACAGGAGATATAAACTTACGTTCAAGTTGGTCAACTTCTAGTAGTGCCACTAAAGTAGCAAAAGGAACAGAATTAAGATTAACAGGAACTTCTAATGAGAAAGTAAATGGATATGTATGGTATAGAGTTACATACAATGGACAAATAAAATATGTTGCAAGAGATTTAATAACAGAAACAAAACCAGAGGACAAATCAAACAATGTAAACTTAAAAGCGTTAGCAATAGAAGGAGTAGAACTAACTCCAGCGTTCTCAGCAGATGTAACAGAATATTCAGTAAAATTAGCAAACTATAAAGAAACAAGCATAAAAGTAACAGCAGAGGCAGAAGATAGTAAATCAACAGTAAAAATAGAAGGAAATGAAGAAATTAAATTAGGTGAAAATGTGATATCAGTCACAGTAACAGCAGAAGATGGAACAACAAAAGTATATAAAATAACAGTAACAAATGAAGAAAAAGAAGCTTTAGGGCTTTCAAGTTTAACTATAAAAGGTATAGAACTAAAAGATTTTCAACCATCTAAATTTAATTATGAGATAGAATTTAGAGACTTAGAACAATTAGAAATAGAAGCAATAGCAAACCAAGAAGGTGCAACGGTTGAAATAATTGGAAATGAAAATTTAACGCAAATAGGTGAACACATAGTAACAATAATGGTAACATCAGCAGATGGAGAAGAAATTGCAACATATACAATAACAGCAACTAAACTAGCAGTAGAAGAAGCTAAAAAAGAAATAGACATAAAAGCAATATTAATAAGTGCAGTAATAGCAATAGTAATATTAGTTATTATTATAATATTAGTTATAAAATATGTAAAAGGAAACAATACTTCAGGAATTGATTATGTGTATAATGATAATCTAGAAGAGAATGAAGAAAGTCAAAACGAAATAGAAAAAAATGATGAAGTAGAAAAGGAAAAACAAGAAGACATAAAAGAATTTGACGAGAAAAAGAAAGAAGATAAAAAGCCAACAATAGACGACTTATATGCAGATTATGATGATAAGACTGCAAAAAAGCGTGGAAAGGGTAGGCATTCTAAATAAAAAAGCATATGTAAAAAATAAAGAGTTAGAACTTCTAACTCTTTATTTTTTACATTTTGCCATAATGGAGCTACTGGGCAGAATCGAACTGCCGACCTACAGGTTACGAATCTGTTGCTCTACCAACTGAGCTACAGTAGCATCAACAAACTTATTTTACTACAATAAAACCAAAAAATCAATAAATATACTACACATTTTAGCTTTAATATGTTATAATCATTATACTTAAAAATAAGGAGGAAATTAAATTGGGCTTTTTTGATAAATTAAAACAAGGATTAAGTAAAACAAAATCATCTTTTGATGCAAAAATAAATGATGTATTTAGTAATTTTAGAAAGGTTGATGGAGAACTTTTAGAAGAATTAGAAGAAGTTCTTATAATGTCAGACGTAGGAAGTCAAACAGCTTTAGAAATAATAGATAGATTACGATATAAAATAAAAAAAGAAAATATAAATGAAGCAGAAGAAGTAAAAAAAGCATTAAAACAAGTAATAAAAGAAATTTTAGATAATGAAGATAGTAGTTTGAAACTAGAAACAAATCCAGCAATTATTTTAGTAGTAGGAGTAAATGGGGTAGGAAAAACAACTTCAATTGGAAAAATAGCAAATAACCTAAGAAAAAACGGAAAAAAAGTAGTAATAGCAGCCGCAGATACCTTTAGAGCAGCTGCAGTAGAACAACTAGAAATATGGGCAAATAGAGCAAGGTGTGACATAGTAAAAAGAGAAGAAGGAACAGACCCAGCATCAGTAGTATATGATGCAATAAAAATAACAAAAGAAAAAAATGCAGATGTTCTAATATGTGACACAGCAGGAAGACTTCACAACAAAAAATACTTAATGGACGAGCTGATAAAAATAAAAAAAGTAATAGATAGTGGCATGCCAGATGCTTCAAAAGAAATACTTATGGTACTTGATGCTACAACAGGACAAAATGCAATAGAACAAGTAAAAGCATTTAAAGAAACCGTAGATATTACAGGAATAATTCTAACAAAATTAGATGGAACAGCCAAAGGTGGAGTAGTAATTGGAATAGTTAAGGAAAATAATATGCCTATTAAATTTATAGGTGTAGGTGAGCAAATAGACGATATGGAAGTATTCAAATCAGAAGAATTTGTAAACGCCTTATTGGAAGATTAACTATAATATATGTTAAATAATAAGAATATAGACTATAGGGGCGATTGGAGGTAAAAATATGCCTGAAAACGAAAAAAACAAAAAAATAAAAAATAGGAAAAGAATAATTGCTGTGCTTGCAGTTTTAGCAGTTGCAATAATAGTAGCATATGTTCTATTTAGGGGTAGCTACCTAGAAATGAAAGAACTAGGAGAAAACTATGTTTCAGTATATTGGAAAAACATAAGCTATACAGCAATAGTATTAGCCATAAATTTCGCATTTATATATACATCAATATATATAACAAATGGAAAAATAAAAGCAGGATTAAAGGAATTTTTTGACCAAGAAAAAAAAGAAATGCCAAAACTACTAAATAAATCAATAGCATTTATAGGAGCAATAGTAATAAGTGCTGTAACATCAAACTTCATACTAAAAAAAGCAATGCTTTGCTTTAATACAGCACAATTTGGTATAGCAGACCCAATATTTAATATAGATATAGGATATTTCATATTCCAAAAACCATTTATAGAATTAATGTTTTGGTATCTAATTATATTAGTAATAGCATTACTAATATACAAAGTATTATACTATATTGTAACTTTCAACATGTTCTTTGATGGTGTAGATAGAAAAACCTTAAAAAATAGCAAACTAATAAAACAAATATTAACAACAATAATGATACTTAGCATTCTATTAGCAGGTCTAATATTCCTAATATCACAAAGCATAGGAACAGATAAATTCATGACATTAAAAGATGAAAACACAACATATTCACTATATGGCTCAGGATTCGTAGATGTAAATATAAAAGTATGGGGATACAGAATTTTAGCAGTTGTTATAGTTGTAGCAGTATATATGGGAATAAAATATTTCAAACAAAATAAAACCAAAAAAGTATTTATATCAATACTTTCAGTTCCTATTTACTTAGTAGCACTATTTATAATATTAGCAGGAACACAAGCTATATATGTAAATGCAAATGAATATGATAAAGAAAAAGAATATATTGCAAAAAACATAAAAAATACAAAAGATGCATATGGAATTAATATAGAAGAAATATCATTATCAGATGCAGAAGCAATGGATGCAGAAGATGTTACAACATATAAAAATGTATTAAATAACATAGCAATAGTAGATAAAGAGTCAGTATTAAAAGACCTAAATAATGGACAAACAGCAAAAGGATATTATTCATATAGAACTTCTCAAATAGGTAAATATATGATAGATGGAAAAGAAACCTTAGTATATATTTCACCAAGAGAAATAGTAAATAGTACAGGAACTTATAACAGCAAAACATATGAACATACACATGGATATGGCTCAATAATAACATCAGCAACAACTACAAACGAAAACGGTACTATAGAAAATATACAAAAAGATTTTGAAAATCAAGATCAAAAAATAGCAATAGTAGAACCACGAATTTATTATGGACGAGAAACAAACGATACAGTTGTTACAAAAAGTAGCTCAAATTCAGAATTTGATTATCCAATACTAGATTCAAGCAATGCCGATAATGCTGAAAATGAATATAATGGAAAATCAGGTTTAAGCCTAAACTTTATAGACAGAATGATTCTTTCAATAAAAGAAGGAGACCTAAAACTAGCATTTTCAGGAAATGTAACATCTAATAGCAAAATATTAATTAACAGAAATATAATAAACAGAGCAAAAGTAGCTATGCCATATTTAAAATATGATGAAGAACCATATATGGTAATAACAGAAGAAGGAAAACAAGTGTGGGTACTAGATGCATATACAATATCAAATAATTATCCATATTCTCAAAAAACTATAATACAAGAAACACAAACAACAAAACTTGAACTAAACTATATCAGAAATTCAGTAAAAGTATTAATAGATAGTTATGATGGAACAATGAAATTCTATATTACCGATAGAAATGACCCAATAGCAATGGCATATTACAACATATACCCTGACCTATTTGTTAACTTAGAAGAAAATATACCTAGTGATATAAGCAGTCATTTTGTATATCCAAAATACTTATATAATGTTCAAGCAGATATAATAGCGAGATATCACAACATTCAACCAGATGTACTATACAGAGGAGATGATGTATGGGATATAGCAACAAGTAATATAGGAAAAGTATCAACAAAATCAGGAACAGAAATAAAACCATATTATACAATGGTAAAAACAGTAGATAGCAATGAAGAAAACCTAGGTTTAATATTACCATACACAATATATGGAAGGCAAAACCTAATTTCATATATAGTAGGAACTTGCAACAATGATGGAAATGCAACCTTAAAAATTTATAAATATCAAGCAAACAGTAATATATTAGGACCAATGCAACTAGACAATCAAATTGAAGAAGACGGTAGCATACAAAAAGAAATAGAAAGTTTAAACGCAACTGGAATAAAAATTAGCAAAAACATGATAGTAGTTCCACTAGATAACACACTACTATATGTAGAGCCAATATATACCCAATATATAAATGAAAAAGATTCTTTGCCAACACTTAAAAAAGTAATTGTGGCATCAGGAACAAAAGTAGCAATAGGAAATAATTTAAAAGACGCAATTTTAAATTTAGTTTCTAAATATGCTGTAAACATAGAAATAGAAAATACAGATACAATAGAAGATTTATTAGAAACAATAATAAAAGCAAATAAAAACCTAACTACATCAAATGGAAGCAACGACTGGGAAATGATGGGCAAAGACATAAAAAAATTACAAGAATTAATAAATAAATTAGAAATATTAGTAGAAGAAGAAAATCAAAGAAAAGCCAATGAACAAGCACAAAACACCAACACAGTTACAGAAAATACAGTAAACGAATTAACAAACAATGTATAATGCGCACGGTAGGGACGGTCCTTTCCGTTCCGAATTCGGAACGGAAATGACCGTCCCAACCGTGCGGAAAAATCTATTATAAAATATTGCAATTTTACGAATGTAATTATATAATTAGCATATAAAAATAGTGGAGGGAAAAATATGAACTTACCAAATAAATTAACGATATTTAGAATAATATTAGTACCAATAATGATAATAGTACCATTTTTGGGAATTAAAGGAGAACTATTTGGAATACCAGTAACATGCTTAATACTAGATTTAATATTCATAATAGCATCAATAACAGATCAATTAGATGGGCATATAGCACGTTCGAGAAACCAAATAACAACCTTTGGAAAATTTTTAGACCCAATAGCAGATAAAGTACTAGTAGTTACAGCAATGATAATACTAGTAGAAATGGGAAGACTTCCAGCGTGGATACCATCAATAGTAGTATTTAGAGAATTTATAGTTTCAGGATATAGGCTAATAGCAGTGCAAAGTGATGGAAAAGTAATAGCCGCAAACATATGGGGAAAAATAAAAACAGTAACACAAATGATAGCAATAATATTAGCTTTTATAGATATAAACAAATATGGAGCAATATTTACTACTAGAGAATTAATAGCATTTAGTTTTGCACTAAATTTAACAACTACAATAATAATGACAATATCAGTAATAGCAACAATATTTTCAGGTTGGGAATATATAAAGAATGGAAAAGACTTATTAAAAGATATGTAATTCCTATAAAAAGGAGGAAGAGAGGAAGCTAACTAAGCTTTCCTCTCGTTTTTCCTTTAGAAACTTAAAAAACGGATTTCCTTTTGAATGCGACTGATTAAAATCGGACCATGATGTCCAGTCTTTTCCTGCAAATAATCCTGACGCAAATCTTCGTCACTCTCTATAGCTTTTTTGATAGTATCAAAAATTGAATCTGTAGGAGCTAAAAAAATTCCGTGCACTTTCCAAGTTCCATTTGTTGCTGTCGCGATTTCTCTCATCATAATGAATTTCCTCCATGAATTTAAAAAAGTTATTATAATTATATAGTAACATAAAAAAGAACAAAAGTCAAATTTTACTTAAAAATAAGAAAAAACATTAAAATCAATTGACATATTTATGTTAAACAACGTATAATATAAATATGTAAAAATACAAACTTGTTAAGAAGTATATTTCCATTAAATGTTCTTGGAAAATTTGCACAATTCTTTACAACAAGCAGACCAGAAGATAAAAATATTGAATTAGCAATAGCAGCAGTTTCAGCATTAGAAACAAAACAACAGATTAAAGAAGAAACATTAAAAATAATTAGAAATACCTTTAAATTTTGATGTATTAGCTCCCACTATTGTGGGAGCTATACTATTAAATATGATAATATAAAATTTATATAAATCCATATAAAAAATATCGAGCTTAACTTGATATTTTTTTATTTTTTGATATACTAACATAAGAAAAATATTTAGAGAGGGGGCTTACTTACTTGATAGCAGAAGTTATAATAAATAATAATGCAAAACAGTTAGATAGAACATTCGACTATAATATAGCAAACGAAATGCAAAATGATATAAAAATAGGAAGTAGAGTATTAGTTCCTTTTGGAAATATGAAGAGATTAGAAGAAGGTTTTGTTGTTAATTTTAAAGAAACAACAGAATATAAAACAAAAGATATTGCAAAAATTGGTAAAGAAAGTACATTAAATGAAAATAAAGTACAACTTGCAAAATGGATAGCAAAAAGATACTTCTGCAATTTATCAGAAAGTATAAAATTAATGTTGCCTCCAGGCACAAAAACTAAAAATATAGAAAAAAGAATAAAAGAAAAAACAGGTAATTTTGTAATTCTAAAAAAAGACAAAGAAGAAATAGAATTTGAAATAGAAACAGGAAAAATAAAATCAGAAAAGCAAATTAGGTTACTACGTTTCTTAATTAATAATGATGATATATACATATCTGATTTAGAAGAATTTACAGAAGTTTCTAAAGCTATAATGAAAACGTTAGAGAAAAATGGATATATAGAAATATATGAAAAGCAAATAGAGAGAAATCCTTTCATAAATAAAGAAATACAACCTTCAAACAAACTAAAACTTACTAGAGAACAACAAAAGGCATACGAAAAAATAGAAGAAGCAATAGATGACAAAATGAATTCAGAATTTTTAATATTTGGAGTAACAGGCTCACGGAAAAACAGAAATATATTTACAACTAATAGAAAAAGTATATAAAGAAGGAAGAAGTAGCATAGTGCTAGTTCCAGAAATATCACTAACTCCACAAATGGTAAATAGGTTTATAGCAAGGTTTGGAGAAGAAAAAATAGCGGTACTACACAGTAAACTATCTTTAGGGGAACGCTATGATGAGTGGAACAAAATAAATGAAGGTAAAGCAAAAATAATAATAGGAGCACGTTCAGCAATATTTGCACCTATTAGTAATTTAGGTTTAATAATTATAGATGAAGAACATGATAGTTCATACAAATCAGAAGGTTCGCCTAGGTATGATGCAAAAGAAGTAGCAAGATATATTGCAAAACAATACTCATGCCCATTAGTACTAGGAAGTGCAACACCAGACATGAAAAGTTACACTAAAGCCTTAAATGGTGAAATAGAATTAATAGAACTAACAAAAAGAGCAAATGCATCAAATCTTCCACAAGTAGAAATAGTAGACCTAAGAGAAGAACTGGCAAATGGAAATAGATCAATGATTAGTACAAAACTATATGAAGAAATTGAAGAAAACCTAAAAAATAAACATCAAACAATTCTATTTTTAAATAGAAGAGGATACTCAACATTCATAATGTGTAGAGATTGTGGACATACTATAAAATGCAAGAACTGTAATATAACAATGACATATCATTTGAAAAAAGATAAATTAAAATGTCACTATTGTGGATATGAACAAAAAAAGGTAAACATATGCCCAGAATGTAATAGTAAAAATATAAAATACTTTGGAACAGGCACACAAAAACTAGAAGAAGAAATAAACAAAATATTTCCAAATGCATCAACCATCAGAATGGATATTGATACAGTAACAAAGAAAAACTCACATGAACAAATATTAAACAAATTTAGAGAAGAAAATATAGACATTTTAATAGGCACACAAATGATAGTAAAAGGACATCACTTCCCAAATGTAACATTAGTAGGAGTAATGGCAGCAGATAGTTCATTAAACATAGAAGATTTTAGAGCTAACGAAAAAACATTCCAAATACTAACTCAAGTAGCAGGAAGAGCAGGAAGGGAAAGTTTGCCAGGAAAAGTAATAGTACAAACTTACAATCCAGATAGTTTGGCAATAGAATATGCAAAGGAGCAAAACTATAAAAAATTCTATGATACAGAAATAGGCATAAGAAAACAGTTGAAATATCCACCATTTTGCGATATAATGGTAATTGGAATAAGTGGACAAAACGAAAAAAGCGTGAGCCAAATAGCAGAAAAATTACACCAATATATAAAAATAAGAATAATAAACGAAAAAATAGGACTACTACTATACAAGCCACTACCTGCACCAATAGATAAAATAAAAAACAAATACAGATGGCGAATAATAATAAAATGCATTTATAACGACAACATAAACGAACTTTTACAAGAAGCACTAAATATTCGGTTACGAACAAACAAAAAATACCGACACAAGAATAATAGTAGACCTAAACCCCAATAATATGATATAGAATGTTAGTATGAAATTAAGCCGTTTAAAGTATAGATATAATTATAAATTTATTACATTCCTCGGCTTCATTTCCATAGTATAAGAATTTTTAAAAATATATCAATGGCTCCGCTCAAAGGGATTTGAGATTCTCCATTGCTATATTTTAAAAAAATCTAATACTACTCCATTCGTCATTACATAAATTTATAATTATATCTATACTTTAAACTACTCTGCATTAGCTAGTTTAATATTTAAAAGAAATAAAAATGTAAAAATATAAAATTAAAAGAAGTTACGAATAAAAGAAGTTAAAAATTAGAGTTTATTCAAAAATTCTGACTTCCGACTTCTGACTTCTGTAAGGAGTGAAACAAATGGCAATCAGACAAATAAGAGAAGAAGGCGACGAAATACTAAAAAAGAAATCAAGAGAAGTAGAACAAATAGATGACAGAATAAGAGAGCTACTAGACGACATGGTAGAAACAATGCACAAATATAATGGAGTAGGCTTAGCAGCTGTACAAGTAGGAATATTAAAAAGGGTCATCGTAATAGACCTATACGACGAAAAAGGACCGATAAAACTAATAAACCCCGTAATAATAAAAGAAAAAGGCGAGCAAGAAGTAGAAGAAGGCTGCCTAAGTTTCCCAAACAAATATGCCAAAATGATAAGACCAGCCGAGGTAGTAGTAGAAGCACTAAACGAAAACGGAGAAAAAATAAAAATAAAAGGAAAAGACTTACTAGCCCAAGCACTATCACACGAAATAGACCACCTAAACGGAATAACATTTGTAGAAAAAATGATACCAGGCACACTAGAATATGTAGAACCAAAAGAACAATAGAGAAGAATAAATAAAAAATAGAAATGAGGAAACCAATATGAAAATTTTATTTATGGGAACACCAGATTTTGCACAGGAATCTTTAAAATGTTTATATGAAGAAAAATACGATATAATTGGAGTTGTTACAAACCTTGATAAACCAAAAGGTAGAGGAATGAAAATGGTAGCAAGTCCAGTGAAAGAGTATGCTTTAGAAAAAGGTTTAGAAATATATCAACCTGAAAAGGTAAGAAAAAATGAAGAGTTTATAAATGAAATTAAAAGATTAAATCCAGACTTAATTGTGGTAGTTGCCTATGGTAAAATTCTTCCTAAAGAAATACTAGAAATTCCTAAGTATGGCTGCATAAATGTTCATGCATCATTATTACCCAAATATAGGGGAGCAGCACCTATACAATGGGCGGTATTAAATGGAGATAAAATAACAGGTGTTACAACAATGTATATGGACATAGGAATGGATACAGGAGATGTGATTTTAACTAAAGAAACTGGGATAGGAGAAGATGAAACAACAGGAGAACTATGGGGTAGACTTTCTAAAATAGGTGGAGAGCTTTTAATAGAAACTGTAAAACAAATTGAAGAAGGAAATGCACCACGAAAAAAACAAGGAGAAGACTTTTGTATGGCACCAATGTTAGAAAAACAAATGGCAAAAATTAATTGGGAAGAAAAAACAGCAAAGGAAATTCATAATTTAGTAAGAGGTCTAAATCCAATAATGGGAGCATATACATTCTTAAACGAAAAGAAAATAAAATTCTGGAAAGTAAAAACAATATCAGAAAAAGACTTAGTAAGTTTATTCTCAGAACTAGAAGAATATTTCTTTAAAGTAAAAGACTTAATGCCAGGAACAGTAATGTTTTCATCTGATAAAAAAGGATTATTCATAAAAGCAAATGAAGGAATAATAAGTGTGTTAGAAATACAAGGTGAAAATGCAAAGAAAATGCATATATGTGACTTCTTAAGAGGAAATAATATAATGGCAGGAGAAATTTTTGAATAAAATTAGAACACAAAAATAAAAGCGAGGAATTCCTCACTTTTATTTTTTCAGATTATTGCAAGAAGTCGCTACCTTTGGCGGCTATGTGGATTTGCTTTAAGCAGTCTTACTTATAAAAAACCTTCTAAAGCATCCATAAATATGTCCATCAAATTCAAAATGGTCAGCCGTAATTGTCCCTCCATGGAAATCACCACCACCTCCAAGAAATACTTCAGGAGCGCTAATGCTGTTAGAGTTACTAAATTCCATAATATACACATTTTGCTCTGCAATAATTTCATAAGAGTGATTTGCACCGTCTACAAAATAATTGGAGCAATGTACAGACTGTACATGAGTATTACCACCAACAGATATGTTACCGCTAAAGCAAAGTATGTCTTTACAACGTAAATCTTTAAAAGTACTAAGATTTCCATAAGTAATACAAATATCTGCTGATGTGGTAATAGACTTAGCATAAATATCACCTTTAAAAAGGGTAATGTTTATACTAGAACACTTAGAGCGAACTAATAAATCTCCTTCCACTACCAAACTGCCATCATTAACAATAATGCTACCTTCAACTACAAGGTCTCCTTTAAAAACATGGTTACACCCTTTAATGATTAAATCACCATCAATAATCCGTTTCTGCATTTGCAGGCCTCCTTTGTTATATACATACCAATTTCAGGTTACATAAACAATTATACAATATTATAAGAATAATTACAAGACATAATAGAAAAAAACTAAAAAACAAAATATTTGTAACTATTATTTAAAAAATTAAGAAAATTTTTTAATAAAATAGTTGTAAAAAACAAAAGATATTGGTATACTTATAATATCAAAAAATACAAATAAACAAAAGAAATAAAGTTTATAGGAGGTAATAAAATGGAAGAAGAAAGAAAAGAAGAAGTTGTAAATGAGGAAATAATAATATCTTCAGATAACAATGAAATAAAAATAGCAGATGATGTTGTTGCAGTAATAGCAGGTGTAGCAGTTTCAGAAGTACCTGGGGTTGCTGAAATGGCAGGTGGATTTGCAGGTGGAATTACAGAAGTTTTAAGCGGAAAGAAAAACCTAGCAAAAGGAATAAAAGTAGAAGTAGGAGATAAAGAAACAAAAATAGATGTAAACATCATAGTAGAATATGGAGTAAGAATACCAGATGTTGCATTTGAAATTCAAAACAGAGTAAAAAAATCTGTAGAAACAATGACAGGTTTAACAGTTACAGAAGTAAATGTACATGTACAAGGAGTTTCAACACAAGCAGAAGAAACTTCAGAAACAACAGAAGAATAATAAATAGCGGGGTGCGGAAATTCTCTGTACCCTTATTTAAAATTAGAAAAACGAATTTTACTGTAGGAACGTATCGCTCATACTTATAAGCAATTAATTAAATAGTGAAGAGTGAATGATGAATAATGAACAGTACAAACCTACGGTTTGATGGAGGTAACATATGAAAACATTAGATAAAATAGGAATGATAGTATTTGCAAACTTAATACTAATAATATCAGTAATTGTTTGCTTATTAATATTTGGATGGTTAGAACCAGAAAGTATAAGTTTTGCAATAAAATTAGCACTTAACGATACAATAACAACAAATGTATTTTTAGCAATATCAGTTGTACTTATAATACTTGCACTAAGATGCATATTTTTTGGTGGAGAAGAAGACAAAATTAATGGAATAAAAAATGGAATTTTATTAAAAAATGATGACGGTCAACTAGTGATTTCTAAAACAACATTAGAAGAATTAGTAAATAACGTTGTAAAAGGATTTGACAGTGCAAAAGACGTAGAAAGCAAAATAGTACTAGATGAAGAAAAAAACTTGAAAGTATATGTAACATTAAATGTAAAAGAAAATGCAGTAATAAAAGAATTATCAACAAATCTTCAAAATAAAATAAAAACTGCAATAAAGAGAACATCTGACTTAGAAGTAAAAGAAGTAAATATAAGTATAAAGGAACTACAATCAGAGCAAAACCAAGTAATAGAATAAATAGAGGTGAAGAAGTATGGAAGAAATTAAAAAGTTTTTAATGAAATACAGAGGAGCAATTTTAGGCGGAATAGTAGCTACTTTAATATTGCTTACAAGACTTTATGAATTAATGATAGGTATTTTGATAATTGCATTAGGAATTTACTTAGGAAACTATATACAATTAAATAAAGAAATAGTTAAGGAAAAACTTAAAAGAATTATAGATAAAATGTAAAAAAAAAGGGGTAAAATATGAACAGATCAGCAATAAGAGAAAGTGCATTTAAATTATTATATAGTAGTGAAATACAAAAAGACTTTGAACAAGAACAAATAGATATTTTCTTAGAAGATAATAATATTACAAAAAATGAAGAAATAGAATATATTAAAAATAGCTTTTTTGGAATAAGAGAAAATATTACGCAAATAGAAAAATTAATATCAAATAATTTAACTCAAAAGTGGACAATTGAAAGAATTTCAAGAATAGATATAGCGATATTAAAACTTGCAATATATGAAATAGTATATTCTAAATTGCCATATAAAGTAGTTATAAATGAAGCAGTAGAACTAGCAAAAAAATATGGAGAGGACTCTTCAAAAAGCTTTATAAATGGAATATTAGCAAGTATTGTTAAAGAATTAAATATTTCAGAATAGATATTAGCATTAGAAAGGAAAAAATAAATGCGGGTATAATGCAATAACTGTAACTGAGTTAAATACATATGTAAAAGAAAAAATTGAAACAGACGAATATTTAAATAATGTTCTTGTAAAAGGGGAAATATCAAACTTCAAACATCATTATACAGGACATATGTATTTTA
Source organism: uncultured Clostridiaceae bacterium (assembly GCA_949902805.1). Lineage (GTDB taxonomy): Bacteria > Bacillota > Clostridia > TANB77 > CAG-508 > UMGS1663. The sequence goes on along the minus strand of CATLDI010000011.1, from coordinate 11,039 downwards.
CTTTAAAAGATGAAAAATCATTAATAAAATGTGTAATGTTTAAAGGATATGCTTCTAATTTAACCTTTATTCCAAAAGACGGAATGAAGGTTATGATATTAGGAACTGTATCAGTGTATGAAAGAGATGGAATTTATCAAATATATGCAAAAGCTATGCAAGAAGATGGAATAGGAGATTTACATGCACAATATGAAAAATTGAAAGCAAAGCTAGAAAGTGAAGGCTTATTTGATAATGCACACAAAAAGAAACTACCATTTATGCCAAAATGTATAGGTGTGTTAACATCAAATACAGGGGCAGTAATTAGAGATATTATAAATGTATCTACAAGAAGAAATCCTAATGTATATATAAAGCTATTGCCAGTACCAGTTCAAGGTCAAGGAGCGGCAGAGAAAATAGCAAAAGCAATAGAAACAATGAATGATAAAAAGTTAGCAGATGTAATAATAGTAGCAAGAGGGGGAGGCTCTTTAGAAGACCTATGGCCATTTAATGAAGAAATAGTAGCAAGAGCGATATATAATTCGAAGTTACCAATAATATCAGCAGTAGGTCATGAAACTGATTTTACCATAGCAGATTTTGCAAGCGACCTAAGAGCACCAACACCTTCGGCAGCAGCTGAACTTGCAGTTCCACAAATAGATGAAATACAGGAAAAAATAACATCATATGAATATCGCTTCAAAAATGCATTAGTAAAAAAAGTAGAATTCATGAAATTAAGATATCAAAAGTGCATGGCAAGTAAGAATTTTAAGGACCCGATGCAGAAACTTAATGAGCATTACATATTAATAGATAAAACAGTAAAAAGGTTAGAGTTTATAATATCGAATAAAGTAAAAGATGAAAAAACAAAAATGATAAAAGTAATATCAAAATTAGATGCACTAAGCCCATTAAAAACATTAACAAGAGGGTATGCAATTACAGAACATGAAGGAAAAATAGTAAAAAAAGCAGAGGATTTAAAAACAGGAGACAAAATAAAAATAATCTTCAAAGATGGAAGTAAAAACGCACAAATAACATAGTATTGGACATACAGATTTGCAACTTCCGACATCTGACCTCTGACTTCTAAAAACAAAAAAAGGAGAAAAATATGAATAAGAAAGTATTAATAATATTAATAACACTAATTATAATAATAGGAATAATTTGTGGTATAGCATTTAGTAAAAATACTACTAAAAACACTAGTACCAACACACAAAAACAAGAAGAAAATACCACCACAAATGAAGAAACAAACAACAATACAAATGAAATTAAAGAAAATGTAGTTAATGAAAATAATGTATCAGAAAATACACAAACAACAACTCATCCAGAAGAACCACAAGAAACTCCAAAAACAGATGACGAAAAAGCAATAGAAATAGTAAAAAAAGACTATGGAGCAAGAGAAAATATTAAATTCACAGTAGAAGGAACAGACTCTAACGGTAAAATAGTTGTAGTAGTAAGTGATATTAATACTACTGCAGCAATAGCATTTTATCATGTAGATATTTCAAATGGGACTTTTATTAAAGAATAAAGGAGAAAAGCAAAATGGAAAAAATTAATTTTGAAGAATCAATGCAAAAATTAGAGAAAATAGCAGTAGAATTAGAAAAAGGAGACTTGAGCTTAGAAGAATCACTTACAAAATTTGAAGAAGGAATGAAACTATCGAAAGAATGTAATGAAATAATAGAAAATGCAGAAAAGAAAATAACAATATTATTACAGAAGGAAGGAGAATTGGTAGAAGAAAACTTCACACCAGAAACATAAAAATGTTAGAGTTTTATACACGATATAGATATTTAATTGTACCAATAATGATATGGATTGGTATACAAACTTTTAAAGTGCTATGGGATTTAATAGTAGATCATAAATTCAATTTTAAAAGAATATTAGGAGCTGGAGGAATGCCAAGCTCTCATTCAGCAGTAGTAACAGCGCTTTCAACAATGATTGCAAGAGAATATGGAATAAACTCACCAATATTTGGAATAACTTTTGTATTTTCAGCAATTGTAATGTACGATGCAGCAGGAATAAGGAGAGCAGCAGGAAAACAAGCTGAGTTACTAAATAAAATAATGGAAACACCAGGACTCACAAGCATGCAAATGTCCGAAAAACTAGTAGAAGTACTAGGACATACACCAACGCAAGTATTTGTAGGCGCAGTAATAGGAATAATAGTAGGGTTAATATTTTAAAAAATATTAATCTTTTTTTATTAAATAGTGTGACAATGGGACGGAGTTTTTGTCACTAGGGTTTGACTAACATTTAATCTTAAATTAGTTCTAAACCCTAGTGACAAAAACTCCGTCCCATTGTCACACAACTGTAATATAAAAGTAAATAATTAGTAATAGTATTTATGCAAATTAATGTTATAATAAATAAATATTTAACAAAAAAGGACAATATCATGGACAAAAAAGAAGAAAATGTAGAAAAAACAATTAAAGAAAAATTTGACGAGCAATTAGAAAGTATAAAAGAAATATCTAAAGCTATAGAATTATATAGAAATGTAAAAGATGCTGTATCAAAAGAAGAAGTTGATAACAATTATTTCAAATATGTAGAAAACTCTTTAGAAGATAAGCTTTTTTCTGATGCAAAAATAAAAGGAATTGAACCCAATGTATTAATAGAAGTTATATGTCCAGACTTAATAGAAATAGAAAAATTTGACTCAAACAAATTAGAAATAGAAAATATAGGAATGCACTTTGAAGAACAACAAAACTATATAGATAAAATATGTATATATGATGGGAAATTAGTAAATGTATTTGGTGTAAAAGAAAATAAACCACATGAATGGATAAAATATGAAGCAAGAAAATTTACAAGAGCAGACATGATAGAAGCAGTAGCCGCTGGATACGAAGAGGGGCAAACAGTTAAATTATATCAGTATGATGAGTATTATATAGGAATTGAAAATGAAAGAATAAAAGTATTTACAGAAAGAAAAATAACTGCATTAGTAAAAATAGAAGAGACAATATTGGATAAAATAAAAGCTAAAATATCAAATTTATTTGCTAAAAAGAAATGTTATCCAAATTTAAATTTAGTATTTGATAGTAATCCAAACAGACTAAAGGATTTTGAATATAAAAGCGAAGTAGATGCAAAAACAAGAATGAAAGCATTATTAAACAAAGAAAGAGAAATAACAAGAAATATAGCAAAAGAAGAACAGTAAACACTGCTCTTCTTTTATTGAATATTAATATTCGGAAAATACAATACTTTCCCCTTTATACATATAAAAAATTTGTACACTATCATTTACAATTGTATATGATGTGCGTGTTGCTTCTATAGGAAAACATATTTTAACAACATTCCCATTATCATTTCTTATAACTGTAAGCTCAGGGTGAGCAGCAAAGAAAGCATCTAAGGTTTTTAGAGTTCTAATCATATTATATCCTCCTTTAAGCAATAAATAAATTATTAGTTTGTATATAGAATATCAAAAAAACAGCAAAATGTCAAAAAAAGTCTAAAATAACTTGAAATTAATTAGATAATATAGTATAATATAAAACAATTACAATATAAGGAGGACTATACTTTATGGGTTTTAAAACATTTGAAACACGGAGAATAACATTAAAGGAAGCCAAAGAGCCGGATTTTAAAGAATATAAAAGGCAGGCTACTGGATACAAACTGAATAATGAGAAAAAAATGAATACTAAAAAAGCTGGGTACTACTTGGCAGTGTACGAACCAAATGAAAACTTAATTGGTTTGATATATGTATATGAAGAAAAAAGTGTTGCCAATGTAGATATTTCAATTCCAAATAAATGTAAGGAAGTAAAATATGGTAAAGAAACATTGCATCAGTTTATAAAATGTTGTTTAGAAAGAAAAATGTATGACTATATATCCTTGAATGAAAATAATTGGGTTGTGAATGCATATAGAGCAGAAAGACCTGAAAGATTTAAAAAGGAAGAATATGTTATTAGTTTGAAAGAACTTTAAAGTGAAGTCAAACACGCTACTTAAAAATTAAGTGGCGTGTTTTTTTGAAAAAAGTATTGCCAAAAAAAGAAATTAAATGTACAATATTAGCAAATCAAAAGATAAAAGGAGGAAAAAAGCATGATGCCATTAATTAATTTTACAGAGCCATTTGCGATACTTGTTGCTCTTGTATTATTTGTATTAGTACTATTTTTGGGAAAAGAAACCAAAAAAAGTGTGTTTTTAGCAGTTGAGTTAGGAATATTTTTATTAATAATAGCAGGACATTCATTCGAATTTTCTATTTCAGATGCAGCTGAATTGCAAAATATATATGCAAGATGTATAACTGTTGATTTTGTATTTATATTATTATCATTCATATCATATTTATGGGTAGATGATATAGAAGCAAAAGCTGGAAAAAAGAAAAGCATAGATGATAGCTTAAGTTGGTTTTGGTCAAAAGTATAAAATTAATAGTAGACAAAAATAGACAATAGTGTTAAAATATTTTGTAGAATAAATATTTTAACACTATTTATATTATAGGAGGTAAAAAAATGTCAGGAAAACATTCAATAGGTAGAAGCAATGGAAAGGAAAAAGATACAAGAATACAAAGAGAAAATAGAACAATAAAGAAAAAAAATAAGGGAAAGAAAAAAGGATTAAAAATATTTGGAATAATAATACTTGTTCTAATAATTATACTAGCAGGAATAGGAGTAGGTGGTTACTCATATGTAGTTAATAAATTAAATAAAATGCAACAAGTAGATATAAATATTGATGAATTAAATGTTAATGAAGAACTTTCTGGCTACAGAAATATAGCAATATTTGGTGTAGACAGTAGAGACTCAAATTTAGGAAAAGGAAATAGAAGTGACTGTATAATAATAGCAAGTATAAATGAAAAAACAAAAGATGTAAGGCTATTATCAGTATATCGTGATACATATGTACAAATAGAAGGACATGGACTAGACAAAATAACACATGCATATTCATATGGAGAAGCGCCACTTGCAATAAAAACACTAAATACAAACTTAGACCTAAACATAACAGAATTTGTAACAGTAAACTTCGACTTAGTAGCAGAAGCAGTAGATGCACTAGGAGGAATAGAAATTACAATAGAAAAATCAGAACTTCAATATATAAATGAGTATATATCTGCAACATCACAATCAACAGGAATGCAATCATCAAAAGTAACAAAAGCAGGAAAACAAACACTAGATGGGGTACAAGCAGTAGCATATTCAAGAATTAGATATACATCAGGTGGAGACTATAAAAGAACAGAACGTATGAGAGACGTATTAGAAGCTATGCTTAAAAAGCTAAAAACAAAAAGTATAGGCGAAATAAACTCATTAATGGATACATTCCTACCAAAAGTATACACAAACATAACAGCTTCTAAACTAATAGCAATGGTACCAGACTTATTAAAATATAATATAAAAGAAAGCATAGGATGGCCATATAAAACACAAGGAATAACATTAGACAGATGGTATGGAGTACCAGTAACACTAGAAACTAACGTAAAACAATTACATACACAAGTTTTCGAAGAAGAAAACTATGAAGTACCAGAAGATATAAAAGAAATAAGTAATAAAATAATAAATAAAACAGGTTATAAAGAATAATAAAAATAAACTAGAAGACATAATTGGAACAAATTTCCAATTATGTCTTTCGTTATGTAAAATATTTACAAATTAAAATCAAAAAACGACAATAAAACCTATTTTTTTCTTGACTATTATGTATGGTTGGTATACAATAACAAAGAAACTAACAAGTAAAAAATACTCTATATAAGTTAAAATATATAAAGGGGGCTTAGTAATGAATGTGCAAGTAAGCGACGAAGAAATATTGCAAGAAAATATAACATCAGTTACTAACAAAATAGAAAAAAATAAAAAAACGAAAGATATAACATATAAATTTATGAAAAGAACAATAGATATATTTGCTGGTATAGTAGGAATTATATTATTACTACCAATAACAATTATAATTTGGATAGCAAATATTCTAGTCAAAGATAAAGGACCAGTATTTTTCAAGCAAGAAAGAATTGGAAAAGATGGTGAATTTTTTAAACTATATAAATATAGATCAATGGTAATAGATGCAGACGACAAATTAAGCAAATATTTAGCAGAAAATGAAGAAGCAAGAGCAGAATATAAAAAATACAAAAAATTAGAAAGTGATCCAAGAATAACCAAAGTAGGCAAATTTATAAGAAATACAAGCATAGATGAATTTCCACAATTTATAAATGTTCTAAAAGGTCAAATGACACTGGTAGGACCACGACCATACTTACCAAGAGAAATAAAAGATATGGGAGAAAGCTTTGATGAGATAATAAAAGTAAAACCTGGTTTAACAGGACTATGGCAAGTAAATGGAAGAAGTGAAACAACATTTGAAGATAGGTTAAGAATAGATAAAGAATATGTACAAAAAAAAGGAATGAAATTAGATACAAAAATTTTTATATGGACAATAGGAAAAGTATTTATAAAAGAGGGAGCTAAATAAGAAATGAAAGATATAAAAATAATAGTAGCAGCTCATAAAAAATATCAAATGCCAAAAGATAAAATATATATACCTATTCACGTTGGAGCTAAAGGAAAAGAAAAAATAGAAAACTACCAAAGAGACGACGAAGAAGAAAATATATCTGAAAAAAATCCATATTTTTGTGAATTAACAGGTTTATATTGGGCATGGAAAAATCTAAAAGCAGATTATATAGGCTTGGTGCATTATAGAAGATATTTTACAGCTTCAAATGTGTTATTCAAAAATGAAAAACAAAAATTTGACAATGTATTAAGACAAGAAAAGGCAGATGAAATATTGGAAAATACAGATATAATATTACCAAAATTAAGAAGATATTATATTGAAAATTTGTATAATCACTATAAAAATACAACACATATTGAACCACTAAATGAAACAAGAAAAATAATAGAAGAAAAATGTCCAGAATATATAGAAGAATTTGATAAATTGCATAAAAGAACTTCAGCACATATGTTTAATATGTTCATAATGAAAAAAGAAAAAATAGACGAATATTGTACATGGCTTTTTGATATTTTACTTGAACTAGAAAAAAGAATTGATATAAGTCAATATGATACATTCCACGCTAGATTTTTTGGGAGAATATCAGAACTTTTACTTGATGTATGGATAAATACAAACAATTTGAGCTATAAAGAAGTAAAAGTAATGGATATGCAAAATGTAAATTGGATAAAAAAAGGTTTTACTTTTTTGAAAGCTAAATTTATAGGAAAAAAATATGAAAAGAGTTTTTAGAGTTTTTAAGGAGAGAAAATAAATGAATCAAGGAAAAAAAGTCATAGCAGTTGTAGTTACCTATAATAGAAAAGAATTATTAAAAGAATGTATTAATGCATTATTACAACAGGATTACGATAATTGTGATATTTTAGTAGTTGATAATGCTAGTACAGATGGAACTAAAGAATTTATAGCAGATGAATTACAAAACAATAAAGTTCACTATGTGAATACTGGAGCGAATCTTGGTGGTGCAGGCGGGTTTAACTGTGGAATGAAAAAAGCTTGTGAATTAGGCTGTGACTTTATATGGATTATGGATGATGATTGCATTGTTCATAAAGATTCTTTAACAGAACTAATCAATGCTGATAAAGAACTGAAAGAAGATTATGGATTCTTATCAAGTAAAGTACTTTGGAAAGATAATTCTATTTGTAAAATGAATATACAAAAAAGAAAATTTTCAAAATGGTTAAAAGACTTTGAAACAAATAAACAAAGTATTGCCATGGCATCGTTTGTATCTTTATTTTTAAAAACAACAATAGTAGAGGAAATGGGTTTGCCTATTAAAGATTTTTTCATTTGGACTGATGATTGGGAATATACGAGAAGAATTTCAAGAAAATATAATTGTTATTATATTTCTAAAAGTGTAGTAACACATAAGTCTAAGCAAAATGAAGGAGCAAGTATTGCAACAGTTGATGATAGATTAGAAAGATTTAATTATTTATATAGAAATGATGTTGTATTATATAGAAGAGAAGGATTAAAAGGTTGGATTTTATTATATATAAGGTTAGCGTTACATAAACTAAGAATATTAAAATCTAATAAAACTGACAAAAAAGAAAGAATAAATATAATAAATAAAGCGATTAAAGAAGGAAAGAGATTTTATCCTAATATTGAATATATTGCTTGAAAGGTGAAAAAATGAAAAATGAAATTACTACAAAAGTGCTAGAATTTTTTTGTGAGCCATTAAATTTTGGTGGACAAGAAGCTTTTATTATAAATGTGTATCAAAAATTTATTAATAAAAAAATATCATATACTTTTTGTACTCCTTTTGAATGCAAAAATGAAAAATTAAAAAATCTTATAAAAGAGAAAAATGATGAAATTATATATTTGGATTATGAATTTGAAACTAAATTTAGAAAGCTAAATTTGATAAAAGGTGCAAAAAAAATATTAAAAAACAATGAATATGATGTTATACATATTCATTCTGGAAGTATTTTTTCTTTATATTCTGTTGCTAAATTAGCAAAAAAAAGTGGAATAAGAAAAGTTATTGTTCATTCACATTCAACTGGTGTTAACAGTTTGAAACACAGTATAATAAAGAAAATTACGAACAATAAATTAGAAAAATATGTTGATGTTTTTTTAGCATGTTCAGAAGAAGCAGCAAAATGGAAATTCCCAAATGAAGTTATATTGCAAAAAAAATATAAAATTATAAAAAATGGAGTAGATATAGATACTTTCAAGTTCAATAATGATAAACGACAAAAAATTAGAGATGAATATAATATTCAAAATAAAAATGTTATTCTTAATGTTGGAAGATTTTCTAAAGAAAAAAATCAAAATTTTTTAATAGACATATTTAAAGAAATAAAAAGAATTAATTCAAATGCATATTTAATATTGATAGGTGGTTCAGGACCATTAAAAGATGAAATAAAAAATAAAATTGAAAAAGACAATTTAAATGAAGATGTACTAATATTAGAAAATATTAATAATGTCTTTGAATTTTTACAAGCAGCAGATGTCTTTGTATTGCCTTCTTTATATGAAGGATTTCCAGTTGTTGCTGTCGAAGCACAAGCTTCGGGACTTCCAATAATATGTTCTGATTCGATAACAAAAGAGGCATGTATAACACCAAATTGTAATTTCCTTAGTTTAAATGATAATATTGATATTTGGGTAAAAAAGATAGATGAAGAACTAAAAAGAAAACGTACTAATTATGAAGAAGAAATTAGAAATAGAGGTTTTGATATTAAAGATACTTCTAAAATACTGGAAAATATTTATTTAAAAGGAGATACTGATGAAAAAAATAGATAATAATAGTTTACTATGTAAGATTTTACAATATATACTTGTTTTTACAATTATATTAGAGTGTAATTCTATATATTCTCAAATTTATGGATGTCATTTAATAATAAGACTTGTGATGACAGTAATTGCCATAATCTCTATTATTTTTTTAATTATACCGAAAAAAATAAAAATACATAAACCAATTTTGTTTTTTATAATATATGATATTTTATGTGTTATTATGATGCTTATTAATACAGACAGTCTTTCTGGGAATGGAATAATTACATTAGTTTTTCTAATATTTTTGCCATTATTATTGATATATTTATCTAATATCACAAAAGAAGAATTTAAAAATTTGTTGACAAAATTTGTTAATGTTGTAGTGGTTTTATCTGTAATATCTCTAATATTTTATATTTTGATAGTATTATTAAAATTAAAACCTACAACAACCATAAAAATTGTATGGGGAAAGCCTTACTCTTTGATAGAATCGTATTATCATCTATATTTTAATACTCAAGATGTTTGGTGGTTAACAGGAAAATCTTTAATGAGAAATACTGGTATTTTTTGTGAAGGACCAATGTATGCGCTTATTTTAGTGGTTGCTTTAATTTTTAACAACTTATTAAACTTTAAAAATACAAAATCAAATTTGTTAAAAACAATTATATTATTTATTACCATGCTCACAACAATAAGTGTTACAGGAATAATTTGTTCAATTATTATTATTGCAACAAATATAAAAAAATATGTACTTGACATGAAAAAAAGTTATAGAAAATGGTTTGTCATTAGTCTACTAATTGTAATTATTTGCACGATACCAATAGGATTAAGTTTCCTATCAAAAAAAATGAATACTAGTTCAGCAATACATCGTAATATGGATATTGAAATTGGTTTAAATACTTTTTTAGAAAAGCCATTAATAGGACACGGTATAAACCACGAAAGAGCAACTGAAATTGATTATGAAAATGGATATGGATATAGTAATACTATTATTCCAGTAATAACAGATGGAGGAATACTTTTAGGTGCAATATATATTATACCAATTGTTTTGCTTATTATTGATGGGATAAAGAAACGAAAAATAAATTACTTAACATTCTCTTTAGTATTCATAATTTTACTATTTACAACTTTAATTCAATATAGGTTAATTATGATGCTATTAATTAGTATTATCTATTGTATAATATATAATGATTATTTGGTAGAGGAGAATATATAATGGAAAATGAATTAATATCAGTTATAGTTCCAATATATAATATGGAAAAATACTTAAATAAATGTGTTGATAGCATTTTAAACCAAACATATTCTAATATAGAAATACTTCTTATTGATGATGGCTCTACAGATTTATCAGTAAAGATATGTGATGAATATATGAAAACAGATAGTAGAATTAAAGTTTTCCATAAGAAAAATGGAGGCTTATCAGATGCTAAAAATTTTGGGATAAAAAAAGCAAGTGGAAAATATGTAGCTTTTGTAGATTCAGATGATTGGATTGAAAATAATATGTATGAAAATATGTATTATAAATTAAAAGATACTAAATCAAATAT
>CATLDI010000010.1 GCA_949902805.1 uncultured Clostridiaceae bacterium | reverse complement strand
GCTATTTCGGGAGCTGAATTATATTTTAGTTTTCTTGTGTTGTTTATTACTGTGGCTAAGATTATTATTATGGCTGTGATAGCTATTATTCCTAGTGCTGTTATTTGTTTTGTTTTGCTCCTTGTTAGGGTATTAACTTTCTCCTTTATTACCTTTCCTATTTCTTGTTTGTTTTTCATGTTTACCTCCATAAAACTATTAATTGTTTATAATTATATTTATATATAATAATTATACTAAGTTTATTGAGATAAATAAATACGCGAAATGCTGGTAATTTCTAGCATTTCGCGGTTTTGCTTACGGGTTTATGTTGTTTGGCGTTTATTAAGTATTTTTTACATTTTTGTAATATTTTGTCGATTTCTTTGTGTGAATTTTGGTTTTCCTTTATTTCCCTATACTTTTATGTTGTAATATTTTTGAGTTTGTGTTAGGCGTAATTCGGTAAATTCTACTAGGTATTCCTTACCGATTAAGCCCCATATGGTGTTTATTCTTTTTCACTTTGTTTCCGATTACGAACTGCTCCCAATACTACCTATTCTATTGTGAATGATAGGGTGAATTTTGTGTCTTCTTGTAGTTTTACTATTATTGTTAGTTTGTGTAGTTCCCCAGATTTTTCGGTTAGGTCTGTTATTTCTAGGTTGTATGTGTGTAATGATGATATTTTGTTGCTGTATTGTGTGTATACTACTTTATTATATTTGAAGGTGTGTTCTTTAATGTAGTTTTCAAAGTCTGATTGGTTGTGGAAATAGTTTTGTTTGAAGCCTTCGTCTAGTACATTGTATGCTGTTTCATAGTCTTGCATGTTTAGCATTTCGAAGAATTTGTCTATACTTAGTATTCCTCTTTCTTTATTGTCTGATGTACTATAATTTTGCCTATATTCTTCGTCTTCTATTGTGTAACTATCTAATTTAACAGTATATTTCATTATTGACGTTTCTTTAAATGTGTATTTATTTCCATATTGGTCTATACATACATATATAGTGTTATCGTCATTTTCTTTTGTATAGTATTTTTTTAGTTCTAGCATTTCATATCTTTTTTTTGATTCATTTATATATTCTATGTATTCGTTTAATGTTGGGAATTTAGCTTTTTTGTATTCTTCTTCTAATTTTGCGTATGCTTCTTCAACATTATTTAGAACTGTATCGCCATAATCGTACAAATAGTATTGTGCCATTGTTTCATCTGTTATATATGGCTCTTCATATGCATTTTCATTATTTGGTTCAATATATTGAATTTCTTCAGTAGTAAATTTTTCTTGTATGTTATTTTCATTTATTGATTTTTCTTCTATATATTGTTCTGGATATATTGAAAATGTTTCATTGTATAAGTCTGTTTTTATTACAATGCTAGTATCTTTTTCATTATCTATTTTTAGTTTTACGTAGTATATGTTAGTGTTTATAGCTTCTTTATAGTAATACATTTCTTCTATATTATATGTAGTATTTTTATATGGTTTAAAATTGTCTAAAATTCTTTTATCATTTAGTTGTAAATATTCTATACTCTCTTTATCTAGCAATTTTTTTAGTGCTTCAACACCTATCTTTGTGTATTCATCTATAACTTTTTGTTTTTCTTGTTCGTTTTCTATTTCTATAACATCTAGTTCTTCTATTTTAGCATCTAAATAGTTGATATTTGTATAATATTTATTTATTATATTTTTTATAGCATAATATTGTCCTCTTGTAGTTACTCCTTTTAGTTCTACTTCGTCTTCATGTCCTGCTTCAATATCATGGGTTATATTTTTATCTTCTATTACAATTCCATCTTTTAATAGTATTATTAGCATTGCAATAATTGTTATAATAATAAGTATAGTTATTATTATTAGCAATATTATTTTGTTATCTTTCTTCAATCAAATTCCTCCTTAGTTACTGTTTAGAGTATTTCGTTTTCAATCAGCTCCCATGTAGTAATATATTTATTTTTTTCCATTTCGCCCTCCAAGACAAGGGATATTCCCCGTCTCAAAGGGCTGTCGGGTCTACATTGCGAAAATAAATATATTACTACATTCACGCTAATTCCTACAATATTATAATCTAAACAATAGCTTACTTATTATTGGCCTGTGTAAGAGAAATGCATGTAGTCTTTGCTACTCGTCCATTCTCCTCCCCAGCCCCATCCAATTGCTTTGAATGCTTTTACTAGTACTCCGTCTCTTGGAATAGAATATTCATTTTCTCCTGGTCTCCAGAAAGAACCTGCTGTTACTTTTCCACCTTTTATTTGGCAGTTTTCATTTACGTTTATGTCCACTGCTAAACCATATGCGTGTTGTGATAGTTTGTTTGAACCTTTTACATCTCTCCAGCTAAAGCATTGTACATCATAAACTTTAAATCCTCCATCTTGTGCTTTTTTTAGTACTTCTTTTACATCTTCTGCTATAGCTTTATGAATTGTTATATTCTTCGTTTTTTTATCTCCATTCTTTGTTGTTATTGGCACTGATATTGTTGTTAAATATTTTTGCATTCCTTCTCTAGTAGTAGGTATTCCATCTGGAAATACATCTTTTAATTTTCCTGTTGCTGGCTTTGTTGCACTTGTTGCTGAACCCTTTAATTCTTCTAATGATTTTTTATTGGTTAAAAATACATGTGTATTAGGGTCTGTAAATAAGTAGATATATGTTGCGTGGCTTTCTGAACTACTTGTTGGCATTCCAGCTTTTTTAGCTGATTCTTCTGTTCTAAAGTATACTGCGCCTCCAGTGGTATCACCATTTGATAATACTTTATCCACTGCATTTTTTGTTTTTTGTGATGGATTTGCTTTTTCATAACTTCCATTTGATACAGGTGCAAATTGACTTTTCTGGAATACTACTTCTTTAATTGTATTTCCCCATGATGAACATTTTACTCTGTTTAGTATAACACTCGCTACATGCCCTATTTCCTCTTCACTACTTCCTCCTGCTTCTGCCTCACAAATTTTGTATAATATCTCAAGTTCGTTGGCATCTTTTATTTCATCATATTCTATTTTTTGGTTTGCATCATTAAAACCACCTAAAATATCTTCTATTTCTTGTCCTGTTAGATCATAGTATTCTTGCTCTGGGAATGTTAAATAATATTGTATTAATTCTACTAATGGTTCTGTTCTTTCGTTTTGTTTTAATATTGAATATAGCATCTGCTCTCCACTTTTTAATCTGCTTAGTGGGTCTTCTTCTATGCTTCTTCCTGGTATTTTGTAACTTACATTTATACCATTTCTATCAAATTTGCTTCCATCTACTTTAAAGTCTGGTGTTGTACCTTCAATGTATTGTCCTGTTTTGTTTCTTAATAGTCCTAAGAAATTATCAGATTTTCTTATAACATTTCCTTCGATAGAGTAGTAGTTATTTGTTACAGTGGTATGTGTTTTTGTTATGGTGTAATCTCTAAAATATTCTCTTTCCCAGTATTCGTCATGTCCTTGTTTTGTTCCTGATGGGTCATCTATAGCGTTTGGTTTATATGCTGGTACATGTGTCCATCCTCCTGGTGGGTCGCTATAAGTTCCTGGTAATTGGTTTGTATTTTCGTTTTGTAAAACTCTATCTCGCCATTCTATTTTTTTATATGTACTCCATGTATTTATGCCTTTTACTTTTAGTATAGGGTTAGTGGTTGTTGTTATTCTAGTTTTTGTTCTAGTATAATTTTCAGTTCCTTGCTCTGAAATATTTCCACTTTTGCTTCTCTTTTCTTTTACCCATGTTCCATTTTGTACTTCTTCATCTACAACTGTTGTTTCATTATTTTGAATTAATAATGAAATATTTGTATTTAAAGACATTTCAGCTACATGGTATACAAATTCTGGATTTTCAGTTACCATACATAAGTCTATTAAAAATTCATATGGTAATGTATATTGTGCTACTTCTTTTTTATAGTCTATTTTCTTTATAGTTGCTGTATAAGAACTCTCTCCCTCGTATTGAGATGTATCGAAAAATCCTTTTTGTATTTTCTCAGTTTCTATATATCCATCTACTTGTGCTATTAATAAATTTCCATCTTCATCTATTGTAAAATATTTTTCAATATCTCCTCTTCCTGTACCTGTAACAGATGTATTAAATGTATCTACTCTTTCTCTAAACTTTTCTAGTTCTAAATATTCCATTCTATAGCAATCTGCAAGGTTATCGCCTGTTTGTGTTCCTTCTTGCTGAGTTGGAGTTGTTTGTGTTTCGCCTTGTGTATCTCCTGTATTGTTACCTGATACAGTTCCTGTTGGAGTAATTGTAATTACCCCTATACTGTTTCTAAAAGATGCATTAAATATATGTTCTTTTATTCCTGTGTTTAGTTCAAAATCTCCGGAAGCGTGAACATGTCCTGCAAAAACACCTTTTAGAGAATTAGAATTGTACAATGTATTTAAGTAGTTACTTGGAGGATTAGTATATCCACTACTACTAGCAGCACTACTCCAGTAATAAACTTGGTCATTATGAACACTTCTAGACCATTGTTGCATTGCAGATGCTTGTGTTTTAGATTCTACAGGAACGTGAGTAAAGAATAGGGAATTAATTGAACTATTTAAGTAGTTTCCAATAGTATTAATTGCATCGTCTGAAATTCTTTCATTAGCATAGTTTTGTCCAATTAGACTTATGCTATCTCCGTCTTTTCCAATAGTTATATTTTTAATTTCTCCACCTACTCCTAAACTCGCTGCTGCTTTGTTTACACTATCATTTGTTGTCATTTCTGTTAAGTAGTCGTGGTCTGCTACTAAGAACATTATATTTTTATTAGTAAGTTTATTTATTTGTTCTTTTAGATAATTAAAGTTATCACTACTATAATTATCCATTATATCTCCACCAAATACTATTGCATCAAAGTCATTTCCGTTTAAACATTCTATAATTTTAGGCAAAATAGCATATGAATTATTAAATCCATTATTTCTTTGTTCAAATGTTGTTGAGTGACTAGCATACCAATCATTATTTATTGTACTTTCATCTGGTTGCATCATATGTAAGTCGGAAATCCATGCAATTTTATATTCGTTTTTTATATTGTCCATTTCTATTTGTACATTTTCAGAAGTTAGTCCATAGCTAGATGTATTTATAGTCTTTCCAGTGGTATTACTATTATTAGTTGATGGTGGTGTCTGTGTATTATTTGTGTTTTGATCTTCCGATATGTCTGATACACTTGTAACATCCTTTGTTCTATATAAATATATTCCTCCATCTATTTTATCTGAAACTATGTCATCATATTCTTGTTTTCCTGCTATTCCTGTTATTGCATTACTTGGCTTATATACTAATTCACTTGAGTTTCTACGGTGTATTTGGCTTGTTATTAAATCTGCTACTACAAATGCTTTTAAATACTTTTGTACTTTTGCCTTATTTTCTGGGTCCTCTAATAAGTTTGGGTCAGAATAATCTGCATCTCCTAATAGTCTTAAATCCTTTAATGAAATACCTAATTCATCTAATTGATACATATAGTGGTCCATAAGCGTTCGGGACTCTGTTACTGTATTTCCACTACTATCTGTATATTCCACATCAATTTCTTTTGTTAAATCTATCCAATAATCATCTGTTATCCATTTCCATATATTGCTTACAAAAGTTGCTGCTACATTAAGTAAGTCTTTCATTTTATCTGCAATAGATGTAATTGCTACAAAAAATACAACAGCAATTAACATGAAAATTATTGCATTAATTAAATAGGGTTTTATTACTTTTATTATTTTCTTTTTTGCATTATTCTTAAGTTCTTGCTTTTTTCTATCAACTATTCCCATATTTGTCACCTATTTTTGTAGATTTACAACAAGGCTTGTCCTTTCTTTATAATTTTGTTTATCTTGCATATATAATTCATAGTCTTCTACTATGTCTGTAAAGTTTATCTCTTTCATATCATTTAAAGATGTATATGTTTTGTTAAATTTGACCCAGTATTTAATATTTTGGTTTGCATTTATAATAAGTTCTGCCCACGATAAGTCTCCTAAATATGCGCCATACTCTGTATTATTTGCTTTTAATAATATTGTGTTTGATTTATTTTGTGTATCTAATAGAATTGTTTTGCTTGTTTTATTTTGTACTTCAATTTCGTATAGTTCAAAATCTTTAAATACTTGTTTTCCTATTACTTTTACTTCCACTTTATCATTTTTATTTTCTTTATCTATTTGTTTATAGCCAATAAAGCTGTTTATATTAATTTTGTTATTTTCTTTTTCATCTATAGTTATATAGTCTTGAAAGTCTATTGCTTGTTCAATTTTTCCTGTTGCCATTACATCGCTAAAATACTCAATTCTATATGTATTTAATTTATTATTTGAAATCCAATTTTCAATATTATAAATTCTTTTTTCTTTGAAAATTATGTCATAATAGTTTGTTTTAAATGTTTCCTGATTTGGAAATAATATTTCCTTACATTTTTGCGTTAATAAGTTATATGCTCCTTCTATGTTTCCATTATTGCAATTGCTAATAAATTCTTCTATTATTTGAGTATTATTTTTAGTGGTTTTTTCAGATACTTTAGAACCGCTAATAATAGGTTCCGTAGGTAATTTTTCTTCTATTACTATGTTATTTATATTATTGTTTTTATTTGTACTCTCGTTTTGTTTTTTTATTATTTGGTTTGACACTTGAACTATTAAAATAAAGAAGACCACTATCAACCCTATTATAATAATTTTCTTTCTGTTTAAATTCCAAAACCTTATTACACTATTCATTGAAAGTGACCTCCTTATATTTAATTGATATTTGTTTTCAACGTAGGGGCTTAATCGGTAAGGAATACTTAAGAGAATTTACCGAATTACGCCCTAAATAAATTTCTTAAATTTATACAAAATCTTGAATTTCTGCTAAGGGCGTAATTGGGTATTCCTATGTGGTATTCCTTACCGATTAAGCCCCTACAATATAAAATACATTTAGCTGTGAATTCTAACTATTATTTTTTCTTCTTGGACCTTTTTTGCCATTTTCTCTTGACCTACTACCACCAGAGTTTCTATTTCTTGTGTTAGTTGGAGTCTGAGTTGCTGGTTTCTTTCCTAAGTTGTGTTGTTGTCCTACTTGTGCTTTCATTACATTTAATACATAATCTGCATTTTTAGCTGCTTCTGCTTCACTTAAGCCTTTATCAATAAATTCTTGAGTAAAGTCTGCTTTTCTTTGTGCATATTTCTTATCATCTCCAAGAACACTTGAATCAATTTTTCTATCTTGCGCTAAAGCTGCAATCTTAGCTGATTGTTCTGCAGATACTCCAAATTTCTCTGCTTTTTTAGCTCTATATACAGCTGCAACATCTGTTAAACCTTCTGATACATATGGCTTCATTGATTCTAATTCGCCTTTTACTTCTTTTGATGTTGGTGCCGTTCCATTATGTTCTTTTGTCCATTTATCTCTAATATATTGTTCTGTTGTTTCATCTTTAAGGAATGCTTTTTCTCTTGCTTTATCTTGTAAGTCTGTATTGCCATTAAATGTATCTATTGTTCTACGTCCGCTTTCTAATGCTCCCTTTGCTCCTCTTGCAAGACTTCCTGGTGCATTTGCCATTTTATTTCCTATTGTTTCTCCTATTCTACCTCCGGCTGTAGCACCTGCTGCCACTCCTGCAAGTCCTTTGCCTGATGCAAGTCCCATTCCTGCTCCTGCTGCCATTCCTCCTAGTTTCATTGCTGTTCTAGCTGTATATTTAGCTGCACTTCCTAATGTTTTTGCACCTTTTAAAGCTATACGTTTTCCTCCGCCATGTGCACTTATAATATTGTTTGCTCCTGTTATAAATTTACCTTTATTAGTTGAACCTTCTTTAGAAGATGATTCTGATCCTCCATTACCTGATGTACTATTATCACTATCATCTGTAGAACCATCAGTTTTATAATTAACATTGCTATTACCATCTTCACTGTTATTGTTGTTATTATCAGCTTCAAATTCTTGTCTTGATCTATTTACTATATCTTCGTTGTCATTATTTTCATTTGTTGTGTCACCTAATCTAGCTCTATTTTCGTTTGCAATTGTAGGTGTATTTCCATTTTCATTATAATGAATTCCGTCTGTACCGTGTTTTCTTTCGTATCGTACTGGTTTATCACCTGAAGAAGTATCATCTCCTCCTTTGGCACTTCCTGCGTTTCCACCTTTTCCGCCTTTTCCACCTTTTCCCCAAAGTGAACCTAATGTAAACCCTGTTAATGCTCCCATGGTTCCTAGTGGTGCTCTATCAAATCCAAACATTTTCTTTAATATTTTCTCTGCTGGTAATATGAAGCCCATAACAGCTATCGGATATAATAAATTTGTTCCTACTAAATCCATGGCTGAGCCAACAAATACCATGTATATAATTAAATGGAATGGTTGTATTAATGCATTGTAAATATATTCTTTAAGCCACATATTAAATGCTTGTGCTTTTCCATCACCAATTTTATCTATCGGATATGTAAATGCTACCATAGGCGCTATAATGGTTAAAAATGCCATCATTAGTAACCTTTTTAAGTAGTGCCATGTAAAAATAGCTGTATATGCAACTAGTGCCATATAGAATATGAAATATGTAAATTTCTGTCCGAAATCTTTATATTGTGTTTTAAATCTAGCTAGTCCTAAAAGGTTTGTTGAAAAGCTTTTACCTGCTGATTGGTCTTCTACACTAATTGAGTATACTCCATCTCCACCTATCGCTGTACATATTGATTCTGTTAATGTTAAAACAAAAGACATAATGTAATGCATGAAGAATAGTATACATAGTGCAATTAGCCAGTCTGTAAACATTTGCTTATATTTAGATTTGTCTGCAGCTGTGCTAGATAACATTATTCTTATTCCAACATATACTAATACACATAAAAGGCCTACAACGGCTAAGTTTCTAAGCGCAACATACCAGCTTGAAATAGTTGATTGTAAAAGTGCCGCACTACCATCTTCAAAATTTGGTTTGATAAAATTAATATCTAACCCTGGAACATTTCCAGAAAAGATTTGCTCTGGGCTATATGTTGCTACTGGTATATAATATTCATCTTTTACATTAAACCAACCTTTATCGAAGTCATTGTTTGGATTAACTTTATTTCCATCAGATACCGTTCCAACTGCTGGTGTGTAATATGGTGAACCATTTTCATAGTACACCTGACTATCTACTAAGAATGCACTTAACGACATGTTTGCTGCACCTGCACTTGCCCATTCTCCTGTCATACATCTTTGAAGTAAGTTTATAGCAACATCTCCAATAGAGCAGAAAAAGTCTATAATTGGACTTGCCAATACTCCACCAAAGTCTGCATGAGAATAAGTTGGTACTATGAAATTAATACAAAATATCATTAATATAACAATTGTTGTCTTTTGTAATATGCCTTTTTTTGCAAATATTTTCATTACTTATATTTTCCCCCTAGTATTCTTCTCTATTTTGATTTTTCTTTACCAACTTATTTATGTTTGTTTCAACAAATTCGAATTCTTTTTGTGTTGGTCTTATCTGTATAATTGCTGTATCTGCTCCTACTTTTAAAAGTCCTTCTCCTTTAAAACAGGTTACTAAGAAGTTTGCTTCTCCTGAACTTAGTTTAAATACCTCTTTTAAATATTGTATTTCGGATTTATCTTGTGCTAAAAATAGCTTAGTGTCTGATGATGTTAATACTGCTTGTGCTTCTGGCTTTTCATAAAAGTCTTGGAACCTTTGTGAAATAATAGCTAAAGAAACATTTCTTTTTCTTGCACGACGTGCCATTTTGTTTAAAAAGTCTACGGCTTCTGGGTATGGAAGTAACATCCATGCCTCATCTACTAAAACTCTTTTTTTAGAAGCTTTTGTTCTATCTTCACTATTTTTCTTAACATATTTTTCCCAAATCCAAGAAAGTAAAATTTGTTGTGCTAAAGGTCTTGCAAATCTTTCTTCTAGTTGAGAAATATCTAAGTTTATGAACAATGTTCCATCTAATAAGTCAAAGGTTGATTGTCCATCAAAATATGCCATTTGACCATTGTATTCTCTTATGTATTGTTTCATAACTTTTATTAAATAACTATAGTGGAATTGATAATCTGGGTTTCTATTTTCTTCTGCTTTTCTTAATATTCTTTTATACCATGAACCTATAGTTGGCATTAATTTCTTTTGCTTTCCTAATATATCTCCTGTTATAATTTCATTAGATTCGTATAAGCTTGCTGGATCACTATTAATATGAAGTGCTTCATATTCTTCAGCTACTGCTTCAGAAATAATTTGTTTAGTAAGCTCATTTACTTCTGTAGACCTTGTACTACCTCTTGCCATAGTAAGTAACGCTTGTGTTACGTCTTCTACTTTATTTTCTACATTAACTACTGTTCTTGTTTTTCCTGTTATTTCATCTTTGATTATTTCAGGTTCGATATCGAATAAGTTAATTACTGTTTTTGAAGTTGGACTTAGTACTACATTAACTCCTCCCAAACTTTCTGCTACTATGCTATATTCTCCTTCGGCATCTAATGCTAAACTTTGTATTCCCATTAGTACTGCTGAACGTGAAATTAATGTTTTCATAGTAACTGACTTTCCAGCACCTGACTTAGCAAATATAACCATGTTATAGTTTGTAAGTGATGAGTGGAAGTTATCAAATAAAATTGGTACTCCAGTTTGTTTGTTAAACCCTAAAGGTACACCTGTTGAGTGTCCTACTTCTGATGTTGTAAATGGGAATACTGTTCCCATAGAACGCCTATCAAATGTGTGTGTCTTTTTTAGTTTATTATCCATTAGTGGTAAGTTGCTTTTGAATGCTTCTTCTTGCATTCCCCATGCACTTTTTACTCCAACTAATGATTTAGACATTTCTGTATCTAATAATTTTGTATATCTATTTAAATCTTCTAAGCTATATGCAAATAGTGTAGATACAATTGATGCTTCAAATAGTTTATTATAACCTGCTGCTATTTCATCTCTTAATTGTTCTGCTTCCCATCTTTTTTGTCCAATAGTACTTTCTCTGTTTATATTACCTCTATCTGCTGCTACAATTCTTTCTGTTTCTAATTCGTTAATTACTCTGTTTAACTCATTTTGTGATCTAGATTCTGCTATTGGCTCTATGTATATAGATGTATTAATATCTCCAAATAGATACATATCCCTAAATAATTCCGGGAAAGTTGCCATTCTTGGAAGTGTAGATACAAAGAAACTTCTTGCATATCTTGTAACATTTGAAATGATTTCTAAGTGGTCTATATTACTAGCATCTATTCCTGATGGTGCTATTAATTCTTTAATTGTTTTTTTCTTAAGAATTTGATATTCATCTGGGTTTGTATAATCATTGTTAAGCTGTCTTTGTCTTTCTAGTTCTCTTTTGCTTTTCTTTGACATTATCTTTTCCCTCCTTATCATTTGTTTGTAATTTATCAATAGCATCTTGTGCAACATCTTCACCTATTATTGATGAGTTTTCTTCGATAATTAGTTGTGCTAGTTCTCCTATTAGGTCTCTCTTTTTATTTCTTTTCTCTTGCAATGCTTTTTGTTTTTCTGTTTTTGCTTCAGCTACTTTAGTTTTAGCAAGCTCTAGTGCTTCATCTTCTATTTGTTTATCTAGTGTTTTCATTTGTTTGTCTACTACATCTGGTGCTGTTGAGTATAATTCGTCATATCCTGCTTTTAATGCTTTATCTAGGCTATATACTTCTGCTTCGTCACGGTTATATGCTACATATAATAGTTCTACTAGCTCATTTGAATTTAATATTTTTCCATTTACTCCACAAACCCCTAAAGTTCTGACTACTGATTGTGCTCTTGTATATAATTCAGAAAAAGCTAAGTTTCTTTGTTCTTCTTTATCAAATGAGTTTTCTCCTAATTCTTCAACAAAGTATGGTATTATAATATAGTATTTTTGGTTTAAAACGTTTTTGTTTAAGCTCATTTTTTCTGTTGAATATATAATATCTTTTCCGTATTCATATAAATTTTTCTGTTTTGTAAGTTCAAAATATACTACATCTAATTGTTCTTTTGTATAGTTTTCAGATTTTACCATTTGATTATATTGCATTTCTTGTTTTTGTAATTCTGTTTCTATTTCTTTTACTTTTTCTTTATATGTTTGTATACTATTGTCTAAGTTTATTGTTCTTGTTTGTGTATATATTTGTATGGGATGGCGAATTGTATTTAAGAATTGGATAAATCCTTCTTCTACAGAATTCTTTTCTACTTCTGACATTAAGTCATAGTTAATTCCTTGGCATTCTACTACCATAATATATCTATTTCCATTTTTCTGGGAAATCATATTGTCTATTATAGTATCGAATTCCATAAAGTCCATAACTGACCCTGTTCTATATTCTTTAAACCTTTTAGTTTTTGGAACATCTTTTTCATTTCCACTTTTAGTTTCGGTTTTAGTTCCTTCTTCTTTCATTTTAGAAGTTGCAAATACAATTCCTAGAATTACTAGCAACATAAACATTATTCCTAGTATAATCATTAAAATTATTGTTAATAGTTTTATGCTATCCATTATTTTTCTTCCTCCTTAGTATACAAATATATTTTTTTCCCGTTCTTTTTAAATTTTATTGCTCTTTTTATTACGTCATCTATATTTTCTCCACCAACTTTTTTAGTGAACTTAAGTGCGGCTATTTCTGGAACTTTAAATGTTCCTATAACAAAACCTATTAATGCAAAAACTCCTATCATAATAATTCCTACTAAAGTTAAGCCTAGCGCTGATAGTATGAAATAGAATGGTAAACCAACTATTCCTGATATTAATGTATATATCATACTCTTTACTGAAAATATAAATAAAATTCTTCCTTCACCTTTTACATTTCTAGGTATATTATATGTACCCATATAAGTTCCTCCTATTTTGCTTTTGTTTAATTATTTTTAGTGTATAATTACACTTGATTATATTATAACAGATATCTCGTTAAAATGTAACAAAAAAAGCAAAAAAAATGCATAAAATTGCATTTTTAATGTAATTGTAATATATTTGTTATTTTGTTGTAAAAAAATAGTTTAGTTGCATAACTCTTAGAAGGCTATTAGCCCTATATTTATAATCATTTTTTGTTACAAATGAATAAAAGTAGCTCCCCCATGCAGACGATTGTACTAAAGCATAACTTATCTGTAACTCACTAACGTTCGAACAGCTAAGAAAAAATTGCCCTACATTTTAACTTAAAATAGCGTACTTTTATATATAAAAAAACTGACCTAAGTCAGTTTTTACATATTATTTATTGAATGAATTTGCAACATTGTAAACTACGTTTACTATTGTTGTAGATGCGAATATTAATATTGCACCAACTATGTATGGTATCATTGTCTTTTTATATTCTGCTTTTTCTTCTGCACTACCTATCATATATTTAATACCTAATATTAATAATATAACTACTGCAACAACTACACCTACTGTTTGCATAATTGTTACTATTGTAGCACCTAATGAAACAACTTTATCTGCATTTGCATTTGCATTTCCTTGTCCTATTGTTTTTATTTGTTCTTCTATTGATGTAGCTTGTACTACACCTGAAAGTGTTGCTACAGCCATAAGTACTATTAATATTATAGATACTATTTTAATTTGTTTTTTCATAATTTTTCCTCCTTAAAATTTCCATTACTGTTTTAATTATAATATATATTTTCTTAATTTTCAACCATTTTTTACTATTTTTTATATATTTTTTATTTTTTAGTCCATTCCTTGTAGAACTGTAACTACAATTTTCCATATCGTAAATGCTCCAAATACTACTACACAACCTATTGCATATGGTAGTAAACTTTGCGCAACTTTTGCTTTTCCTTCTACTCCTTCTGTCATGAACTTAATACCTAATATTGCTCCTAATATAACTGCTATTACTATTGCTACTACTAGTAATATATTATATATTGTGTTTGCTAATGTTTGTAATTCTTCCTCACTAATAATATTGTTTGCACTTTGTTGCCCTTTTTGTATAAAGCCATCTGCTTCATTTAGCACTTCTCCTGCTGTGTGGCTACTTGCATAAGTTACATTTGATATACTAATTATTGCTATTATAATTAATATTAAAATAGTTATTATTTTATTTCTCATTTAATCACTTCCCATCTATTTTAAATAGTATTTATTCAAAATTCTGCATTATGCTAAATATAATTCCTACTATTGTTGATGATGTAAATAGTAAAATTGCTCCTATAAGCATAGGAATCATGCTCTTTTTGTATTCTGCTTTTTCTTCTACACTTCCTAGCATATATTTCATACCTAATACCATAACCATTGTGATAGATATTACTACACCTACAGTGATAATAGGAGTTAGTATATTACCCGCAAATTTGAATGGTGTATAATAGTCTGATGCTGTTAGTCCACTTGGTTTGTAATTATCTGGGTTTATTGTTCCAGAAGAAGATGATGATGATGGTGGCATACTATCTTCTGGTGCTGGTCTTGCTTCAACTGTAGTTGTACAAGCTGTTAACATCATAATTGCTAATACTAACATGAGTACTACTTTTATTACTTTTTTTGTTTTCATTTGTTACCTCCCTTTTTAGTTATATTTCTATTATAACTCTTTTTGCTTTTTTTTTCAACTTTTTTGCCCTTATACTTTTTTGTGAAGAATAAACAGCCAAATATATTTTATACCGTAGGGGCTTAATCAGTTAGTAATACCAAAGAGAATTTACCGAATTACGCCCTAAATGCATATTTAAAATTACAGAAAAGTAAAATTTTGCTAAGGGCGCAATTGGGTATTCCTAACCGATTAAGCCCCTACAGTGTCAAAAGGTGATTTTTTATTATTTTACAGAAAAAATCTTAATATTAAATTTACTTTTTAGGTATATTTAATATTAAGATTCTTTTTTATCCTATAGTAATAGTTTTCCTTTTTTCGCTTTTGTTATTTTTTACCCCATTTATTTCATCGTTTTGATAATACTTAGCTATTAAGTGGTCTAACTTAACACTAAGTTTATACGTTATGCTATAATCTACTCCTTTTTCTATGCTTTCGTTTAATTCTTCTCTTAATTTACAAATTTCATCATTTAACATATGATCACTCTCCTTTATCGTAAATTTTTCTCTTTCGTTCTACTTAAAAATACCATATTTTTACAATTTAGTCAATAAAAAAACGCTATTTTAAGCGTTTTTTCTGAATTTTCGTACAAGCTTTTTCTACACTTTTTGATATTATTCGACAGCATTATTTATTTTGATTTTATTACTGACAATACACAATTTTTTTCGTCAAATATTTCATTTAAAATTTCTTTTGTATATTCCATTGTTACTGTATTATATTGTTCGATATAATCGAATGAATTTATTCCTTTAAAATAATCTGATAAAAACATTCTTGCTATATCTGCTACGTCACTATATTCTACTACATAATCTCCATAAACTTTTTTCTTGATTCTAGTAAAATACTCTTCATTCATATTTCCTTTCAAATTTTCTATTTGTTTTAGTAATTCTTCTTTTACTTTTTGTGGGTCCCTTGATTGTCCTGTTAGCATTATGTGTGCATAGTTGTTGGTAAATTCATAGTCCATATCCATAGGCGCTAGAAGTAACCCGTCTTTGTACATGTTTTGATATAATTCTGAACTCTTTCCAACTAGCATGTTCATTAGTATTTCTATTGCTATATGACGTTTTACTTTTTCTTCTCCTAAATTTTCATCTTTAAATCCTATTAAAAATATTGGTTTACTTACTTGCATACTAACTTCTTTATATTTTTTGTTTAAACCTTTTTCACTTTCTGGATATATTCTTTGTATTTCGCCTTGATTTTCTTTTTTCACTATTCTATTTTTTATTTCTTGTAAAATTTTTTCTGGCTTAAAGTTTCCGCATACTACTAGTACCATGTTTGATGGGTTATAAAAAGTATTGTAGCATTTATATAAAACATCTTTATCTATTTTGCTAATTGATTCTACTGTTCCTGCTATGTCTATTTTTACTGCATTTTGTACATACATACAGTCTAAGGCATTCATGTATAGTTGCCAACCTGAGTCATCATCATACATGCCTATTTCTTGGCCTATTATTCCTTTTTCTTTTTCTACATTTTCATCTGTAAAGTATGGATGTTGCACATAGTCCATTAGTTCATTTAAGGCTTCATAAAAATTATTTGTTGTTTCAAAAAGATATGCTGTGTGGTTATTAGTTGTATATGCATTTGCATTTACTCCTAGTGACATTAGTACATCTAGACTATTTCTTCCATTTTCTTGTTCAAACATTTTGTGTTCTAAAAAATGTGCTACTCCATCGGGAACAAATACTTCTTCTTTGTTTTTTGGCTCTATAAACCTGTTATCTATTGAGCCAAAGTGTGTTCCCCATATTACATATTTTTTATTTGTATTTTCTTTTGGAATTATTATAACTGTTAAGCCATTTTCTAGTTTTTCTATATAGGCTTTTTCTTTTATTCTTGTGCTTTCTATTAATTTCATGGTTTGTCTCCTTTCAGAAGTCGGAATTCGTATGATATATGCTAAATATCTGATATTTGATTTCTGCTATTTTATATAACGTTTATTTCTTTTTCATAATATTTAAGATAATCGTTATTGTATATTGTAGAGTAACCTTATGTGTTTGTATATATTAAAATCAAAATTGAATCCCGAAACCCCACCCTCGGCAGTTGAATACCCCTTGTCTTGGAGGGTTCGATTTCTATTTTAATATATGCAAATGCATAAGGTGGCTTATTTTAAATTTCTAAAGCAATTTCTTCTAAGTGTGGGCGATTAAAATCGCCCCTACATTATTTTTATTTAATTTTTTAAGAAATAGATTGTATTCATTTTTACTGTGCTTGCTACTTCAACTATTTGTTCTTTAGTTATATTTTGTATTTTTTGTTTATATTCTTCTACTCCTATATTTATATCTGCTAATTCTTGACCAAAGTAGTAGCTTATTTCTGTATCTTGCTCTTCTGGTATGTTTTCTATTGTAGCTATTATTAAATTTTTAGCATTTTCTATGTCTTCATCTGTAAAGTTTCCGTTTTCCATATCTTTTAATTGTTCTTTTATTATTTCTAATGCTTTTTCATAATTTTCTATTTCTATTCCTGCTCTTATTAATATATTTTGTTTTCTTTTTAAGTAGCTAGAGCCTACTGTATATGCTAAACTTGCTTTTTCTCTTACGTTTTGGAACATTTTTGAGTTTGCTCCTCCACCCAAAATAGTGTTGTAGCACATAGTTATATAGTTTAAGTTTTCTATATTTGAAGTTACATCTAAACCTATAACTAATTTTCCTTGTGTTATATCCATACTTTCTTCTACTACGTTTTCTTTTTCTGGTATTTGCTTTTCTTCGTCTTTTATTTGTGCTGTTCTTTCTTGTAGTTTAATAATATTTTTGTTTTCTTTTACTAAGCTTTCAGTATTTTGTGGTAATATTCCTGAAGCAAAAATATCTATTTTGCATTCATTTATCACTTGCTTATAGTAATTATATAAATCTTCTGGTGTTATTTTATTTAAGTCCTCTATATATCCATATTTGTAAAGTCCATAAGCTTTGTTTTTGTACATTTCTTCTATACATCTTCCTAATGCATATGCACCTTTATTATCAATTTTCCCCTCTATTATTTGCTTTAAGTTTTCTTTTTCTTGTTCTACATATTCTTCTTTAAATTTTCCATTTTCTATTAAGGGGTTAAATGCTATATCAAATAAAATATCTAAACTCTTTTCTAATAAGTCTTCTTTTTCTGGTAAAAATTCGTCATTTATTGACTCTAAATAAAATTTTATTGTATGGCTATCACCTGTTTTTTCTATTCCGCAGTCAAAGCTTGCTCCATACATTTCCTCTAGGTTTTTACTTATTTCTTCTTGAGTATGCATATTTGCAGTTCCTCTTCTTAAAATAGCTGCAAGTAGTGCATTTTTTGTTACTGTATCTCTTGTTAGCGGTAAGCTTAAAAATATTGCAAATAAATTTGTTTTAAATTTGTTTGTTTCTATTTTGTGGAATTTAATTCCTTGTTTTAATTCTATTGTTTTTATCATCGATTTTCTCCTTTTTGTCCATAAGGGACGTTTCCCAATGAGTAATCTGTCCCTTTTGGGACATTATTCTAACATTTATATTATAGTACAAAAAACAAAAAATATACAAGGCTTATTGTATATTTTCTGTATAATTTTTAATATAAAATTGTTTTATTAATTTAATTTACTTTTTACTATTTCGTTTATTGTTTTTCCATCTGCTGCGGCACCTACTTTTTCTTTTACTGCTTTCATAACTGCACCCATTTCTCTCATTGTTGTAGCGCCAACTACAGTTATTACTTCTTCTATTATTTTTTCTAGTTCTTCTTTTGAAAGTGGTTTTGGTAGGTATTCAGCTAATATTTCTATTTCTTCATTTACTTGAGCTATTAGTTCTTCCCTTCCACTTTTTTCATAATCTGCTAATGAATCTTTTCTTTTTTTAGATTCTTTTGCTATTACTTCTATTATTTGGTCATCTGTAAGTTCTATTTGTTTGTCTTTTTCTACTTGTAATATTGCTGCTCTTACCATTTGAATTACGTTTTTTCTGATTACATTCTTTTCTCTCATTGATACTTTCATGTCTTCTAATAATTTTTCTTTTAACATATTTTACCTTCCTTTCAGAGGTCAGATATCGGAAGTCAGAAGTCAGAGTTTAAGCAATTTCTCCAAATAAATTACTTGTCATTCTGATTTCTAACTTCCGTCTTCCGACTTCTTACATAAAAAGGTTGAAAATTATTGCTATTTCTAACCTCTAACTTCCAACCTCTAATTCTTAATTAAAATTTTCTTTTTCTTGCTGCCTCTGATTTTTTCTTTCTTCTTACACTAGGTTTTTCATAATGTTCTCTTTTACGAACTTCTTGAATAACACCATTTCTAGCGCATTGTCTTTTAAACCTTTTTAAGGCATCTTCTATATTTCCATTATTTACTCTTACTTCTGACATTAATGTTCCCCTCCTTCCAGTATTAACACTTTTATTCGTGTGGGATTTATTTGCGTGTACCTTAACTCTTGTACACGTTTTGTATTATATATTATATTGGTATTATTTGTCAATACCAACACTAAAAAAAGATGTAAAATTTGCAAAAGCAAATTTTACATCTTTTTTTATTTACTTACTTTTTCTGCATAAGAATTATTTACTATTTTATCAAATGGTGCTTTTTGGCTTAATTCTCCTGCTTCTTGCATTACTTTTTGTAATAGTTCAAATGACTCTTCTTTCATTGTTGGTACTGTTTTCCATGCGTCTATGTCTTTATAGCTTTGTAATACTGTTGCTAGTAGCTCTACATCTGTGTCTGGGAAGAAGTCTTTTATTGCTTCTGCAACTTCTTTCATAGTGTGTTCTTCTACGAACTTTTGACCTTTATATATTGCATTTGTGAATTTTTGTATTGTATCACTGTTTGCTTCTATATAGCTTTTTTTGGCAAAATATGCTGTGTATGGTATTTCTCCTGAGGCTTCTCCTACTGAGGCCACTACATAACCTTTTCCTGCATTTTCTGTCATTGTTGCTGTTGGCTCGAATAGTGTTACATAGTCTGCTGTTCCTCCTGAGAATGCTCCTGCCATTAGGTCAAATTTTATGCTGTCATCTAATATTAAGTCTTTTTGTGGGTCTATTCCATTTTGTTTTAATACATATTCAAATGTCATGTATGGAACTCCACCTTTTCTTCCTGGTATTACTGTTTTTCCTTTTAAGTCTTGCCAACTAAAGTTATCAGTATTTTCCCTTGCTACTAGGAATGAACCATCTTTTTGTGTTAGTTGAGCAAAAACTTGGCAGTAATCTTCTTTTCCTTCATTATATACGTATATTGCCGCTTCTGGCCCTGCAAAACCTATGTCACTTTGACCTGCTAGTACTGCTGTCATAACTTTGTCTGCACCTTGACCTGTTGTAAGTTCTATTTCTAAGCCTTCTTCTGCCATGTATCCATTTGCTATTGCTACATATTGTGGTGCATAGAATACTGACCTTGTAACTTCGTTTACGCTAATTTTCTTTAATGTAGCTGTTTCTTCTGTATTATCTTTTGTAACAAAATAAATAGTGGTTGCCGCTACTATTATTATAAGTACAATAATAATTCCTGCAATTAAGTATTTTTTCACTTTTGTATTCCCCTTTCATTTTTGTTTTTATGCTTTTTGCATTCTTATATATTGTATTCATTTTTGTTTGTAAAGGTCACCTAATGTTGTAATTTATTTTTATTTAGTATTTTAAAATGTTTTTTATATTGTAGAGGGTCGCAGCCTTTGGCAACCTGGTGGCGTCAGGCCACCTTCATTTTTAACAATATTGAATATATAATTTTTAGATAATTTTCTTCGAAGAGCGGGTCGCCGAGGGCTACGACCCCTACAAGTCTATTTTTCTTGCAAACAATGACCATATTCTAATACTATAAATACAAATTTTACATAGTTTCATTGCATTTTGCTATATTTTATGTTATATTACTTTCTAACAATATAATTTTATTATAGGAGGATATGTTTATGATTACTAACTTTATTAAGGAAGTACAAAACTTTTATGAAACAATTTACAGTACAGACCTTTCAAACTTATCTTTAGAAGGTTTGCAGGATAATCAAGCTAAAATGGAAAGCTTTTATTCTAACCCACTTCTTAGTTTAAAAGATTCTGAAGATAATAAGTTTTGTTCTTTTTTAGCTTATTATGTTTTAAAGTTTTACTCTCATTTTTGTTTAAAAGATAGCAAATGTACTAAAATATTAGAATTCTTGCAACATTTATTAGATGCTAAAAGTATTGATGATTTAAGAGTTATTACTTTGGAAAGATGTAAAGACGTTTCTATTAATGTCAATAGTATAATTAAAAAAAATACTGTTGTAGATAATTTAACTAGAAATGTGGTAATGACTTCAGATTTAAATTCTTACAATTATTTATACTATTATGGAGATAAAGTAACTAAAAATCATATGCAAATTGTTGATTATTTTAATAAAGTAAGTGAAGATAAAATAACATCTATTGCGAAGTGTACCGCTAATTCTTTCTTAAGAGGTTTAGAAAAACTTGGTAAAGGTGGAGTAGATATTTCTAAGAAGACCTATGTTTGTTTATTCTACCCTATGGGCTTTGAGAAAGTTGCTAAAAAGTTGTGTGAGCTATTAGAGGGAAAATTGGATGTTATACTTAGGTTATATGATAATACTAAGTTTGATAAACAAATTGATTATAACTTTAGATATGATTATAATTTCTACCTTTCTGAAGAATATATGAATAATTACCTTTCTTGCTTTGAAACAGCTTTGAAAGAAAACAGTGATACTTTTGAAAAATATGCTGGCCCTATTTTTATTGAAACATTTGGTGAAAATAGATTTGTTCCAGAAAATGGCTTTGAAATTTTTGAGAAAGATAGTAAACTTGCTGGATTAAATAGTTCTTTTGATACAAAGTATTCTGTTTTATACATGAATCATATTAGAAAGGATACTTCTTTTACAATTATTTCTTATCCTTGCCCTGAAATTGGCAAAGACTTTGAAAGTATATTTGATGACACAATAAAGATTAATACTCTTGATAATGAGAAATATGAGAATATACATCAAAAGATTATTGATGTTCTTGATAAGTCTGATACGGTTCATGTTACAGGTAGAAATGGCAACAAAACTGATTTAGTAGTTTCACTTGCAAAACTTAGTGACGCTAATACCCAAACAAAGTTTGAAAATTGTACAGCAGATGTAAATGTTCCTGTTGGCGAAGTTTTCACTTCTCCTGTTCTTAAAGGTACAAATGGAACTCTTCATGTTTCTGAAATTTACCTTAATGGTTGGAAGTTTATTGACTTATGCTTAGTAATTGAGGATGGCTTCATTAAAGAGTATAGTTGTAAGAACTATTCTACTGAAAAGGAAAATTCTGAATATATTAATGAGCATTTACTTTATGACCATAAAACCCTACCTATGGGTGAATTTGCTATTGGTACAAATACTACTGCTTATGTAATGGGTAATAAGTACCAAATTAATGATAAGCTTGATATTCTTATAGCTGAAAAAACTGGACCACATTTTGCTTTTGGTGATACTTGTTATTCTATGGATGAAGAAACAAAGGTATTTAACCCTGATGGTAAAGAAGTAGTGGCTAAGGATAATGAAGTTTCTATTAAAAGAGATGAAGATTCATACTTTGGATGCCATACAGATGTTACAATTCCATATTATGAGTTAGGCGATATTGTAGCTATTGGTAATAGTGAAGTTACTATTATTAAGGATGGTAAATTTGTTCTTGAGGGAACAGAGGAACTTAATATTGAAGGAATGTAATGTTGAATAAAAGTGGCTTCGACACTCAAGCGATTAAAATCACCCCTACAAATTGACTTTTCCTATATCACAAGAAAGGAACCCACAACTTTGTGGGTTCCTTTTGTTTTTTATTCTTCTGCATCTTCTGTTGGAGCAATATAAGCAGTTGAAGGTCCATCTGATAACTTCAAGTTATCTATAATCTTATAGTCATCATCAATTATTACCATTGTTCCTTCTGACAATGATGCTTTTGTAGCATCTAAGCCTCGCAAGAACTGATAAAAGTCTTTTCTCTCTGTCGAATTATATGCATCCTGTATAATTTTCATATACTCTGCTTCACCTTCTGCAATTATGGACTTTGACTCTTTTTCGGCATTTGAAAGTATTACTCTTACCTGATAGTCTACGTCATTGCGAATCTGCTGTGCTTCTGACTCACCTTCTGCTGTGTACTGTGCTGCTATTTTGTTTCTTTCAGATATCATGCGGTTGTATACAGCATCTTTATTGTCAGATGGCAAATCTAAGAGCTTCATCTCCACCAAATTGATAGAAATTCCATACTGTTCTACAGAGTTTCCACTTAAATTTTCCATTATCTTAACAGAAAGCGTACCATCCTTCCCCTGAATGACCTCATCCTGGGTTGTAGCAGAAATTACATTTTTCATTGCATTATAGACTAAAATGTCTATTCTGCTTTCTGCATTCGACGTAGATTTCAGTGTTTGATAGTACTTCAGTGGATCTGAAATTTGCCATACAACATAGCAATCTGCAATCATAGATTTCTTATCTGATGTTATTACATCAGAAGATGCCAAGTCATACAGCTGCTCTTCTTTTGGTAATTTCATTACACTTTGTATAAAAGGCTTTTTTAAGCATAGACCTGGTTCTGCATTGGTTTCAACAACCTTCCCAAATTCCTTTATGAGTCCATACTCATTTTCCTTCAAAGTGTATGTGCTACTAAAAAACAATATAACAAAAAGTAAACTTAATACAACTGCTACTATTTTTCCCTTTATCTTCATCTTATTTTTCCTCCTGTTTTGTTGTTTCCTGCTGCACGATAATAGGTTTAATTTCAGAATCTGTACCATTTACTATAATCTGTAAATTAGGCATCAGTTCTTCCATTGCTTCATAGTACATTCTCATTTTAGAAGTATTAGGATCCTTTTTATACTCCTCATACATAGCATTGAAAAGTGCTACTTCACCATTTGCTTCATCAATTCGCTCTTGCTTTGTAGCGTTAGCTTCCTGAATAATTGCATCTGCTTCTGCATTTGCTTTTGGTATCTGCTCATTTCGATACTGTTCTGCATTATTTCGGTTTGTATCTGCCTGCTGTTTAGCATTTTCGACGCTTTTGAAAGCTTGTGAAACTGCTGTTGTTGGCGGTTCGGCATCCTGTATAGTAACATTTACTAACATTAATCCAGTCTGCCGGTTTTCAAGCTCTTTCATAATATCTTCTTTTATAACAGCCTGAATTTCACTTTTGCCAGTTGTAAGGACATCATCTACGTTGTATGATCCTATTGTATTTCTAATAGAGGCCTGTGCAATGTTTTTCAGTATTTCTACTGGATCTGAAGACCCATATTCATACATGATAGCATCGTTAATTCTATACTCTACATAGAAATCAACATTAACAAAGTTGAAGTCAGTAGTTATCATTAAACTGTCATTTTCTTGGGTCTCATTATCTTCTTCCTGATAGCCAATTGCAAACCCCTGAATAGTACTGTCAAATTTCTTTACTTTCTGAATAAATGGAATTTTAAAATGCATTCCTGTTCCAGAAACGGCTTCAGCCTTGCCAAATGTTGTAACAATAGCCAAGTTTTGCTCTCCAATTACATATATCGAAGAAGCAATTGTAGTTACCAGTATAAGAACACATATTACAATAGAAATAATTTTGTTGATACTATGAAATATCTTTTCTTTTTCCTCCATTTCACTACTTTTTGTCGCAAATCTGTCACGTTCATATCTGTCATATTCGTCTTCATAGTTTTTTCTTTCATCATAACTTAATTTTTTCTTCCGCGTCTCACCTATTAGAACTGAAAATACAGTCCTTGAAGCAATTAGTACAATGATTAGAATTACAAATACTGCTGCCATATTCTTTTCTCCTTTTTTCTAAGATGCTTGGTTAATAGTTACTTTTTAGGGAATATTATTTTATATTCTCTTTAATATATCCTCCTTTCGGTATATACGAGCTATATTTTATCATATTATGTTAATAATTGCAATATTTTTTGTAATATTTTTTGTAATATTTTTATAAAAAGGAGCATTCTTCAATGTGAATGTTCCTTTTTATTTAAAATATATTATTACCTTCTACTAAAAGTCTTTTCTAATAATACTACTGAACCATACATTACTGCTGCTACTATTGCTAGTATTATTACTCCTGTCATTACTAAGTCTAATTGGAATACTTGACCTCCATATACTATTAGGTAGCCCAATCCTGCCTTTGAAACTAGGAATTCTCCTGTTATTACAC
The DNA here is from genome assembly GCA_949902805.1 of uncultured Clostridiaceae bacterium. Taxonomy (GTDB): domain Bacteria; phylum Bacillota; class Clostridia; order TANB77; family CAG-508; genus UMGS1663. The sequence continues at coordinate 10,213 of CATLDI010000010.1, read as the reverse complement.
CTACTAGTGAAAGACCAATGTTTACTTTTAGTGAGTTAAAAAATGTGTGTTTGTTGGCTGGTATTATTATTCTAGTTAGAACTTGAAATTTGTTTGCTTTAAAAGTTTCTGCCATTTTTATAAGTTCTTTATCTGTATTTAAGAAACCATTTAATATTTCTAATATTGTTACTATTAATGAAATTGCTTACCTGTTCTGCTGACAACATTTAAGTCTTTTTTATTAGTTGCCTCTATCAATGGATTTGAAAGCAACCTTTTGTCTGTTTCACTAATTTTTGTATTTAATAAATCAATTTCAATATTTTTGCCATTTCCTCTCATATCTTCTATTAGAAGTTTTAATATATCTCTTTTGGATTTTAAATCAAAACATTCAAATGTTTTAAAATAGTTATTTATAATGTCTAAAACTAACATTGCATTTTCTGCTTCACTATTCTCTCCATACTCTCCTACATTTTGATTTTTTTCTAATTTTAATAATTTCTCTTGAATCTCTTCGTTTTCTTGTTTTAATTTTTTTAGTTCATTATTAATAAAATCAACAACCTCTATGTCCATATACTTTAATTTATCTACTAAGTTTTTAATTGCTTCTTGATTTTTTTTAAGTTTTCTTTTTAGTTCTTCTTCTCTATCTTTTGAATCTATTGTATCCTTCCTAATAGACATTTTTTCGAGTTCTTTATATATTTCTGAATTTGGTACAAATATCTGTTGTAATTTTTGAATTACTGATTGATCTAATGCTAATCCTGCTATATTTTTTCCATGACATCTTGTTCCTCTACTTTTTTCTTTTAGTTCACATGTGTAATAAAATCTTTCGCCTTCTGATACTTTAGGTCTCATATATGATCCACATTCTGAACATTTTAATATTCCTGAGAACAAAAAATCATGTTTGCAATCAGCTCGATATCTTTTTTCTTTATTTTTTTCTAATAATTCTTGTGTCCTAACCCAATCTATGCCTTTTATAATAGCAGGATGTAATCCTACTGAAACAATCCAATCCTTAACCTCTTTTTCTTTTTTACCATAATTTTTTCCATAGCCCATCAAACCATATTTTCCATCAAAATTTGCTCTATCACCATCTACATAGATTTTTACTCCTTTTTGTTTAAAGTATTCCACTATATCTATATCGTTTGCTGCATATACTGGATTCGTTAATATCCTTCTTAATGTACTTACTGAAAAATCAAGTTTATTTCTGGTATAAATTTCGCTTTGCAGAAAATAAGTTTCCAATTTATTTAGCGATTTCAATTCCCAGAATTTATTAAATATCAACTCTACTATTTCTATTTCACTATCTATTCTTACTAATTTACTTGCTGTTTTCTTCTTTTTTTCTAGAGTACTATCTTCATTTTGTTCATATATTTCTACAAATTCTATTCTTTCAGAGCCAAATCCTAATGGTGTCGGTCCGACCTAACCATCGTCCCGTTTTTGCAAGTTCTATCATATTGTCTCTAATTCTTTCGGCTATAACTTCTCTTTCTAATTGAGCAAATACAGATGCTATATACATCATTGCTCTACCCATTGGCGTTTTTGTATCAAACTGCTCTTTTATTGAAATAAAACTTGTTCCTAGCTCTGTTATTTTTTCCATTAAACTTGAAAAATCTGCTATATTTCTACCAATTCTATCTAGACGATAACATATAAGTACATCAAATGGTTTTATCTTCTCTTCAATTAGGAATTTTTTATATTTTGGTCTATCTATACTTCCTCCTGAAAAGCCATCATCTTCATATATTACAATCTCTACATCATATTCACTATCAGGATAATGTTCTTTAATATACTTTAAAGCAATTTCAATCTGATTTCCAACTGAGTCTCCTTTGTCGGTATACTTAGATTTTCTTGAATATATTGCTATTCTAATTTTTTTCTTCACTTAAAAATCTCCTTTTTGCTTGTGATTCTAACTCTGGGAACATTGATTTTCAAGTCTCTTTTAACTCTTTTAAAATTTGTTTTTTTAATTTTTCTTTTTGATGATAATCTATGTTTAATTTTTCTATGCTACACTTTATTAGTAACGCTCTTGTAAAGGCTAAATTATGGATACATTCTTCTTCTGAAAAATTTATATTGATTTCCATATTACCACCCTAGTTAAATGTATGATAATTTATTGTTCTATATTACCATTTAATACTTTTGGGAACATCACTAGTAGCCACTATATTTGACTTTAATTTATAAGATTTTGTTTTTTTATCATATTTGTATATAGAAGAATTCCAATCACGAAATGCTTTATTACTAATATAACCTTTCATGTTTGAAAGTTCTAATGAAGCTTGAATGTGTTGTTTTTCAAGTGCTTCATATTCATTATTGTTTCTTTCTTTTGCCCTTTTTTCTGTAATATATTTTGAAGTTTTTTCCCTATGCTTCTTTTCAGATTCTTTTACTCTTGTTTTCTTTTCTTCATTATATCTTCCATCACTTCTTAATACTCTTGAAACAATATATTTAGATATATTTAATTTTTCAGCTATTTGCTTTTGTTTCATTTTATATACAAAATATAATTCTAAAATAATCTTATTTCTTTCCATATTCCCTCTGTGCAACTTTTTGCTAACACTTTTTTTACATGAAGAAACTAATAGAGCTAAAAAACTCTACTTAATTTCTAAATTTTTCATTGCTTGTTTAAAATCTTGTTTATTTAATGGTTTAACTTTCTTGTATTTTTTCTTCTTTTCTAATAGTTCTATAATCTCTCTTGCAAAAATACCAAGCAGAAAAGAGATTACAGAAAAAATAATATACTTTAACATTTTACTTTTTCTCCCTCTTTTCTTTCATGATAATATTTGCTAGTCTCTTTACTTCTTTGTTTCCAAATTTATCATAGAACATTTTTATTTCCGACTTTATTGATTTTGGTGTAATTTCTGTTCCACTATTTTGCAAAGTAAAGAATACCATTTGTGCATAAGCAGTTATAAGATTTAACTCAGATGCATCTTTATTTTCATTTTTCGTGTCCATATAGATTTCCTCCTTTTTTATTTTTCTACTTATTAAGAACACGAAAAAAAAGTTCAACTGGGGAATTTTTTGAAAAATTTTTTAATTTTTTTCAATTTTCCTATTTTTACTTAAAACTTTGAATATTAATAATTTGATTTCTTGTCCTAAATCCTCATCCAATTTTCCATCTACTGTAGCATATCTATTTATTAAATTTTTATAGTTATCAATTATTGTTAAAATTTCTTGATCCGTTAAATTGAAATTATTAAACATAATTATTTTCCTCCATTTAGTAATTTTTCTGTAATTTTTTTCTGTGCTGTATCTCGAAAACTTCTTACAGTTTTTCTATCTAGTTTCATAATTCTTGATATCTCACTAATAGACTTCTTCTTTTTATATAAATAAAAAAGCACTTCTTTCTCTTTTAAAGATAATGCTTTTACAACATGATATAGAGTTGGATTTAAGAAAGTTTTCTCAAATTCAACTGCTGATTCCATTTCTTCTATACAGTTATTTAAAACTTTTTCTAAAACAGACTCCTCCTCTACAAAAATTGAATCATTTGCTATTATTTTAGTATTATTAATGTGATTATAATTCTTTTCAAAATATTTGTTTCTTGCTGTTTTTACAATTCTTTTTAAGTATATCTTTTCCTCCTTTGATAATTCTTCTACAAAATAGTCTTTCCTTTCCATTTTACATTCTCCAATCTTTTCAAATTGGACAAATGTCTACAAATCAAAGAAAGCTATTAATTTATTGTTACTTTCTATTACTATTTAGTTTATCTAATCCATACCTTTCCTCCAATACAAAAAGAGTCTATAAAATAAAGCTATATATTTCATCACTATTCTTTGGCAATTCTATAATTTTCTTTTCCTATGTGAATTAATATACTTTCCTTAATTTTACAGACTCTTGTCCTATGGAAAATGATACAATGGTTTTGTTTGGTTGTCATAAAATCAGCAAAAATCGGAAAGAATCAGCAAAAATCAGCAAATTTTGTCGAAATTTTCATTTCCATTTTGGTCAAAAAATATTGTTTTGATTTCCATTTTATGGTAGCATAAATATTGAATTTCATTAAAGGAGGAATTATTATGAGTATTCGCATAGTAATTGCCAACGATGATGATATTCTATTTAACAGCTTATCTAATATCGTTTCACAATATAAAGAATCAAAAATTGAACTAGAAAATGTACCAATCAACAAACTAAATGCTTTTATTGATAAAATAAAGCTAAATGAAAATTTAATAGTATTAGACTGTACTTCTCCTGTTTCATTCTATAATAATGTTATAAGAAATACAGTGAATCGAATAGGTAAAAAGAATATCATTATTTTGGTAATCGATTCAAAAAAAATAACTAATACTAAAAATCAGGAAAACACACACATCTTTTTCAATCATATACATCATGAATTCTCAACTTTAGATATTATTGAAATTATTGCAGACTCAATAAAAGATACTTTAGAAATTGAAAAAAAACTTGATTCTACTCTTTGGAAACTAGGATTTACATCTTATTTTAAAGGAACTATTTATTTAAAAGATGCAATTTTGTTGGCATATTATAATGATGAAATATTACAAGATATGAATGTTCTTGTAAAAAAAATTGCTGAAAAAAATAAAATTTCAAATGAAAAAATCGTAAGATCTGCAATGGACAAAGCCTTAAATACCACATTAGATTACATAGATATCAATGTGATTCATGATATTTTTGGGGAAGATTACGATGGAAGAAAAATTAGTGTAAAGTATTTCATTGATTTGTGTATTCGTTATTTAGAAAAACAAAGATATTGCTGTTTAAGTTACTAAAAATAGGAACTACCTTTATCAAAAAGTCGCTCCTATCTATTATTTGTATAAGAATTTAAAATTGTAACTTACTTCTTATACACTTATATATTATTAGGCATTGCTGCTCTAATAAACCATTTTATTTTTGCTAATTGCTTGATTACAATTAGCATTTTGATTTATATAACCTACGAATTTTTTCTAATTATCAATTTTCTTTAGAAAAAGTTAGATTATCTATAATACTAAAAATTATATATATATCTTCTTGATTTAAAAATCAAATCCCAATGTTCATTGCTCCTGTATACTTTTCCTCTTTGATTCCTAATAGTTCATATACATACTTTTCAATATTCTGCAATGGAAAACATAAACTAATTTTATTATCTTTTGTTATAACATATCTATTTCCTATTGTTTTAATTCCAGGTATTAAAAATTCATTATCGTTTATATTTATTTTTATTCCTGTATTATATTCTTCAGTTATATTATAATTCTCAATCCAATCAGGTCTGTATATTCTTGAATATATTAATGGTGTTACTATTTTTTCAATTGTATCTTTATCTGTTATTTCTATTGATTTGTTTGGAGATTTTATTGTTATTTTATCTCCTATAAACATTTGCTTTTTTGTTTCTATATTATCAAAAGTATTTTCTAAAATTGTGTCAAATGAATTTAATCCATATGCTCTTAATAAAATTCCATCTTTAAGCATAAACCCTTTTTGATTTTCCTTATAAATTAGTAGCTTTACATTATTATTAAAGTCTATTTCATAATCTGGGGTTACCATACTTAATTCATAATTAATATCTTCTGTATAAACATTTTTACATTGTTTCAGTATATAATTTATTGCTGTTTTCTCTTCAATATCTATTTTATATTCATTTAGTACAGATGCTTTATTTTCTTGCATTATTCTTTTAGTAGCTGTAATTTTATCTGTTCTAAATATTTGTATATTTTCTGTCAATTTAACATCTACTATTTCTATAATCCTTTTTAATATTTCAGGATTTATTTTTGTTAAGAATTGTTTATCTTTATCATTCATCATAACAAAACCATCATCATCATAAGAGTCAAATGTAAAACTTATATCATTTCCTAACTCTACATTATATTCTCCCATAATTGCTAATCCAATTTGAGAAGAATAGTTATCTAATTTTTTATTTGAAATATTATCTTCTATCAATTTTATAAGTTCTGTATCTGTTACATCTATACTAAAATTTTCTTCTTGCCATCTATATGTATAAGTCACTTTAATATGTTCTTGTTTATCTAATGAAACTGTTTCCTGTGGTGTATGAATTTTATAATATATAAATGATTTTATTTCTCCACCTATACCTGTAAACATTAACACCCCTATAACTGCAGCTATTATAATAAATATTGTTAAAATTATTATTCCTAATTTTTTCTTCATTCAACTCACCTTTTTAACCCTTCTTATTATTTAGACACATGTTTCTTTGCTTTTTGTTGGCTTTATATAATTATCTGCTTGCAGATGTAAATTGTCTCTTAAATGTTATTTAATTTTTATAATTTCAAATCATTAAGTTTCATACTTGGAACACCTATATACACATCTCTATTTCCATCTAATTTATGTACTTTTATTATTGAATAATCTTCATAATGATATTCTACACTTCCACCATCATCATAAGAAGTAGCATTTGGAAAATCTTTATTTGCTTTTTGTATTATTCCTTGTATTGTCATTTTTCCACTCTTTAGTGCATCTTCTAATGACATTGTTTTATTATCTACAATTACATTAACCTCATCTAATCCATAAAAATATAAATTATAATCTTGATTATCTGCACTTAAATCTTTGTTATTTAATATTTTCTTAGTTTCAATTTTATTAGAAGGTTTTACTTCTATTTTGAAATCTTCATAGCCATCTATTGATATATTATCTGTTTCTATTTGTGCTGGATAGCTTTCCATTATAAATCCATTATAAAAAATAACAACTTTTCTGCCTACTCCATACAAATAATCTATATGATCTGTTCCATAATTTATTTTTATTTTGTCTGATGATTTTCTTTCTTCTTCATCTTCGTTTGGCTCTACTATCATATATTTTGTTGTTTCCTCTAATACTGTTCCTACAAAACTGCTATATTCTGTATTTTGTGCATTATCTAACCTTTCTCCATTCTTTTTCTTTATATTTTCCTTATCTATTGACTCAAATAGAACAGCTTCATTATTAACATTTAATATCATACTTTTTCCATTAGCCTCTAGTACACTAGCATTAAATAATTCTTTACAATTAGTTTCTCCATCTAGCTTAGGCATATATTCTTCGCCTATTAAGAAATTAATTTTTCCTATTGATTTGTTTAAATCTCCTACATAGTCAATGAGAGCGTTAGATTTGCCATATAAAACACCATCAAATTTAACTAATTTTGTTGTATCTATATTTTTAGCTGTTATTTTTAAATCTTCTAATTTTACTCTTTTATCTGTTTCTGGATCTTTTTCGATATGGTGCATAATTGTATTATTAAATATTTCTTTTCCTAATATTTCAATTTTACTGCCTTCTACATATTCCGTATCTGTTCTAAATTTATGATAATCAGTTAACTTATATAATAATGCTTTGTATTCTACAGTTCCTCCATCTTTTAATCGGTTTATTTTAAAAGGAAATAACAATATTATCAATAATACAATTATCGCTATAGCTAAAATACTTTTCTTTTTCATAATCTCACCTTTTACCTTTCTATTATTTAGATGATCTTTTCTTTGCATTTAGTTGGTATTTTGCTAAAAAAATTGAAAAAGTTATTGTGATAGCTAAAAATATAGCAGAAATACTAAACATCCCAATACTTAAATAATTTGTTGTATTTATATTTGTATCTTCTATTATAACATTTTCAAAAGAATCTGTATTTTCGTTATCTTGTATTACCTCATTTTCATTAACTCTATCATTTTCTTTATTTGCTATATCTTCTTCAATTAGATTATTATTAAAATCTTGATCTTCTTTAATAATTGGTACTTCTTTTTTCTGATTTTTTAATGTTGCTATTCCAAGTACAAATGTTATTATAAACATACCTAAATTGCTTAACATTATTCTTAATGAATAGATGGACTTATAATATCTCCATTTTATTGTATTTGCTGATTCTCCTAATAGCTCTCCAATTTCTTTAAAGGTAAAATTAGATAGTATTTTTAAAGAAACAATTTCTTGTTCTTTTGTATTTAAACCATTTATTAATCTATTATAAGAGTCTTTATTTATAAGTATATCTATTTCATTGTTTTCATCTTCTAAATCATAAATTGTGTCTAAATTGACATCATTATTATTCTTTCTTAAAAGTAACAATGCTTCATTTTTAGTTACTGTATATAGCCAAGTTCCTATTTTGTCTGTTGGTAGTTTATCTTTTTCTAAAACATATAATTTTGAAAATACTATTTGGACTACATCTTCTGAATCTTCTTTATTTTTTAATATGCTAAATGCAACTCCATATACCAATTTATTACACCTATTATATAGTTTTTCTAATGCTATTTTGTTATTGTGTTTTATTTCTAAAACTAGCTCTCTTAACTCATTTTCATTTACTTTTTCCATATTAGTAGTCCTTCCTTATGTTTTATTTATAACATACTTTATATAAAAAATAAAGAGGTTTCCTTTGAGGATTCCTCTAGTATCAAAATAATATCAACTTTAATTACTATACATTTCAATAAATTTTTGGTTTACCTGTTTTGCATTAATCAATCTTGTGGCTTATTATCTTTATTAAAAAATGATCTTCTAAAAAAATAAATAACAAATGGCAAAAATATTACTACACCAATTAGAAATGAATAACTTTTATATGCAAAAGCATAATAAACCATATATGCTAAAAATCCAAATACATAAACAAAGAAACTTATACGAAAAATATATTTAAAAATATTAGATAATTTTTTCTTATTTAGTAGCAAAAACAAATTTTCACACAACATAGCCAAAGAACAAACTAAAAATGGAATAATAATTATTTTCGCCCAAATAGCATTTTGAAAAAAAGCCCAAATGAGTATTATAAGTGCTATTAAAGATATGATAATTTTTCTTATACTAATAATTGTTTGCATTTTTTTCATATCTTACCTCCTTGCTAATTTGTAATTTATTATTGCCATACCCCTTTTGAATAATATTTGTTTGTAGAAAATAAAATGTATTCTTTTTCACTACCATTACTATATACCAACATTCCACCCATTTGTTCTTCAGGTACAAAGTGGAAACCTCTACTTTTCATATATTCATCTAAATATTGTCCTCCACTTTTATTTGATGTATCAGCTGTTTTACTAAATACCACTCTATTAGGATTATTTTGTACTATTGTATATTCTTTATCTGTAAATAAAATTTCTAACATTCCAAAGCAAGATGAAAATGGATTCCAAACATTGAATTTTGCTATTGAAAAAATTGTAGCACTTAATAAAATTACAAAACATATTATAACGATTATAATAATTCTCTTTCTTTCCATAAAACAAATCCCCCTACGACATGTAATTTGTATTACTGATTTAATTCTTTTTCTAAATCGTTCATATATCTTTTTTGCTGACTTTTTAAATAAGATTTTGCCAATAATTTCATTATAAAATTATTAGTTTCTATTTCTTCTGTGAAATCTAATAATACATTACCATTATCTAATTTTTCAAATATACCTATCCATTTTCCTTTGATGTTAGTGTTTTCAATATCAAATTTATATTCTTTTAAATGGATTTTTGAAGTGATAGTAAAATAAGTAGGATAATTATTTTTAGCATATTCTATAAAGTGTTCGTCATCAATTATTTCTATTTTGGATAAATCACTTCTCCATGTATATTTAGTATTATCAGTTATGATATTCCACAACTTTTCTATACCACAATTAAACTCTTTTTTTATATTTGACTTAATCATATTCATACTCCTAAATTGTAATTTACCATAATAAGTTTATTGCGCAAGCAACTACTACACCAATTAAAATTATTATAGAGCCAATTGCTTTTTTATGTTCTTTAAAGAATTTTTTTATTTTTTCCATAACACATTACTCCTTTCTACAAATTACTAGCTTTTGTTAGCATTATATAATAAAAGGTAGATAATTTCAACTTATTATCTACCCTATAGATTGTAATTTATCTTTCATCTAAAAACTTGGTATTTGTTCTATTTCTTTCTTCTAATTGTCTTTGTTCATTTTCAGATTTTGTTTTAGTATTATCAAATGATTTGCTTTTCAAGTTTCTATTTCTAT
>CATLDI010000009.1 GCA_949902805.1 uncultured Clostridiaceae bacterium | reverse complement strand
ACTGGCGAAGTTTCTCCAGAACTTGCACACGAAATTGGAGTAAAACTTGCAAGGAAAATGTGGGCAGAACACCAAGTATTAGTTGCAACACATTTCAATACAGGCACATATCATAATCATTTTGTAGTATGTTCTGTTAATATGTTTACTGGCAAAAAATTTAATTGTAACAAAGGTGCATATTATCGTTTTAGAGTTTTATCAGATGAATTGTGGAATGAAAATAATTTAACAGTAATTAAGAATCCAAAAGGAAGAACACCAAGAAATATATATTTTGCAGAAAAAAGGGGAGAACCAACAAAGTATAATCTAATGAGAAAAGCAATAGATGAAACACTAGAAATGTGTGTAAGCTATGCACAATTTAAGAAAGCAATGTATAAAAAAGGTTATATCATAAATGATGACCAAAATCGAAAATATGCTACTATTCGTTCAATAAATGATAAAAAAGCAACAAGAATGTACCAATTAGGAGAAAAATATACACCTAAAAATATTGCAGATAGAGTGTTTAATAACCCTTATTATTTGCAAGAACAGTATTATAAATTTATAAAACCTAGAAAGATATACAAGAAAAACAAAGTATGTATGCTTAATGGGAAATTCAAAGATATAAGTAAAATTACAGGGCTTGAAGCTCTTTTTTTATTGCTTTATCACTTATTAGGACTAATACCAAAAGAAAATACTAGAAAGCCATTATCTCCAGAAATGAAACAAGAAGTAAGGAAAATGCAAAGATATTATAACGAGATAAGACTAATAGCAAAAGAGAAACTACAAACAACAGATGATGTAAAAAGCTATATTTCACAGAATGAAAAGAACATTGCAGAAGTAACTGGAATAAGGCAAAAATACAGAAACAAATTAAGAAATTGCAAAGATGATGAGTTAATAAAAGAATATAAAACCAAAAGGGATGAATGCACTACAATTCTAAAAGATTATAGAAATAGCTTAAAAGTTGAAAATCAAATCGTTGAAGATAACCCAAAAATCAAAGAAGTAATAAGAATAGAAAGACAAGCAAGAAATGAAGAATTGCAACAAACAAAAACAAAATATAAAAATAGGGAAGTGAGATAAAATGAGTGAAAAAATTGTAAATATAAAGGAATTACACGAATTTAAAGATAACCCATACCAAGTAAAAGATAATGAGGATATGAAAGATTTAATTGAAAGTATAAAAGAATACGGAGTTATAGAGCCGTTAATAGTAAGGAATAGAGAAAAAGGAGGATATGAAATAGTGAGTGGGCATAGAAGAAAATATGCGTGTGAAAAAGCAGGAAAAATCGAAATTCCTGTTTTAGTTCGTGATATGGATAAAGATATGGCAATAATTACTCTTGTAGATAGTAACCTACAAAGAAGTGATATATTACCAAGTGAAAAAGCCTTTGCTTATAAAATGAAATTAGAGGCAGAGAAAAGTCAAAGCAAAAAAAGTTATGGACACAATGTCCACAAGTCCAGAGATAAAATTGCAGATGGAATAAGTGGTAGGCAAGTACAAAGATATGTAAGATTAACAGAACTTATAAAACCACTATTACAATTAGTTGATGAAAATAAAATGGCAATGAACCCAGCAGTAGAAATATCATCTTTAAAAGAACAGGAACAAAAGGACTTATTAGAAACAATAGAAAGCGAAGATTGCACACCCTCATATTCACAAGCAATAAGAATGAAAGAGTTAAGCAAACAAAATAAACTAGATATGGATGCAATTTTCAATATAATGATAGAACAAAAACCAAATCAAAAGGAACAGATAAGGTTTAAAGTAGAAAAATTAAAAAGTTATTTTCCAAAGGGTTATAGTACAAAACAAATGGAAGATGTTATAGAAAAATTGTTAAAACAATATAAACAAAAATGGAAGAATAAAGATTTAGAAAGGTAGAGAGAAAACAGAAACAATGAAATGAAAAAGGCTAACAAATAAGTTAGTCTTTATTACTTTCTTGTTCAGCAGTATCAAATGTTGTGTCAGTAAAAAATTCGCCTAATGTAATTTCAAAACCCTCGCATATATGCAATAGTGTATCAAGTTTTAGCAGTTCTGTTTTACCACTCATAAAAGTAGATATAGTAGAGCAAGGAATACCAGTAGCTTTGCATAAATCCCATATTTTCATATCTTTTTGTTTTAAATAATATTTTATTCGTTTTCTAATTGCATTTGATAATTTCATATAATTTACACCCCTTTATAGTTTGTACTAAAAAATTAATAAAATTATATAAAAATACGAGTTGACACCACTTTGGTAAATTGAAAAAATATAAAAAATATTTCAATTTACCAAACTATATCGTTGAATTGAAAAAATAGTTATGATAATATTACTTCAATGTACCAAACTATAAAAGGAGGAAATTATGGAAGATTTATATGAAAATAAAATACTTGACGATTTATATGAAATAAGGGAGGGATTTATTACAAGTTATAAAAAGAAATACGGAGAACTAGAAGAAACAAAGAAAGCAGAACAGGCTGAAGATGAGTTAGTAAACTTTATGAAAAAATTTATTAAAGATGAAAACACTATGAAAGAATTATTTGAGAAAATAAATAAATTTGAAGGGTATGCATTAGATGAAATGTGTTTTTGGCATAAACCATATTATAAATTAGGATTTATAGATGGAATGAGATTAAAAAAAGAAATAAGAGAAGGAAAAATAATAGAAAACACATCAAATGATAGTATTATCTTACAAAATATAAATGAAATATCAGATTATTTTGAAGAACAAAAATACAGAAATTTAAAAAAGAATAAAGAATACGATAAAATTAGACACAAAATTGAAGAAATAAAAAATAAGTATCCTAGAGTAAGAGAATTTTTTGAAGATGACAAAATAGAACAACTTACTAAAAAAGAAATGAAAGCAATTTTAGATATAACAGAATTACAAAATGATAGGGCTATGTATGAGGCAGACGAAATGCTAAAAATAGGATTGCGAGAAGGAAAGGCATTGTAGGGTGGAGAAAATGGAAAAAAGAGAATATAAAGTAAATGAAATATTTGAAAATCAAATTTTGAATGAAATATACGAAACAAGAGGAGATGGACTAGAATGCTTTTATATAAGAATGTATGGAGAGCCAGAAGAAATAAAGGAAACAAAAACAAGATTTTTCAAAAATAAAGAAAACAAGAAAATACAATAAAATAGCTTTTTCTACCTATACATAGATAGTATTATGCAATTTTTAGAAGATAATAGATATAATATTTGGCAAAAAAGAAAAGATTACAAGCAAATAAAAGATAAAATGAGAGAAATAAAAAATAAATATGCTAATGTTAGGCTATTTATTGAAGATAGAGTAGTAACAGCAAATTTAACAAAAGAAGAATTGAAAGCTGTTCTTGAATATATCAATTTAGATGATGAGATAGAAAGAATAGAGAAAATAGAAACTTTTAAATTGGGATTAAAAAAGGGCAATTGGTTATAAGAGGTAGAAATATCTCTTGTTTTTTATATGTATTGTTTTTATAATGAAAAACTGATATAATTATCCCAACAGATAGTAATTTTTTGTTTAGATTGGAGAAAGAAAATATGAAAGAATCAAAAGTCATAACATTTATAGGAGGATTTTATATATTTGGAGGAATTATTGTATTGTTGTCATTAATATTTAATGGTAGTGGACTTAATATGATATTTGGTTTACCCAATATTCCAGATTATATTGTAAAATTATTAGTAGGTATTATATATATATCATTAGGCTATTTGTATATAAATAGGATAAAAAATTCAAACTGGATAGTATTAGCATTGGCTATTATATTCTTTTGCATTAGTGCTTCTTTGACAACAGAATTTAATGCACAACCATTTATAGGAAACTTGATATATTCTTTGTTTGTTATAATTGCAACCATTGTGAGAAGAAAAGAGTTTATAAATAGTTTGAATACAATAATGAAAAAATAATAGGTAACTATAAAATTACAATGTGAAAGTGAGATGAGAATATGAATAATGAAATTAAAAAAGTTATTGAGAAATTTAAAGAAGTAAAGAATATATTAAAAGATTTTTCTACTAAAGATGAAGCAATAGAATATCTTGTTAATGAAACAAAACTATCAAAAGAAGAATGTTTTGTTGCATACGATATTATTATGAAAATCGAAGATTAAATTACAATATATCACTAGGAATGGGGGAATAATAAATGAACTTTAAAGAATATGGAGATAATAATAAAGATACAATAATGTTATTACATGGTGGTGGTCTTTCTTGGTGGAATTATAGAGAAGAAGCAGAAAAATTACAAGAAAGTTATCATATTGTTATTCCAATATTAGATGGACATTCAGATAGTGATAGAAGTTTTACAAGCATAGAAGATAATGCACAAGAAATTATAGATTATATAACTAATAATTATAATGGTCATATTCGCTTAATGGGAGGATTATCATTAGGAGGACAGATTCTTTTAGAAATTTTATCAAGGAAAAATGATATTTGTGATTGTGCTATTATTGAGAGTGCATTAGCAATTCCTATGAAAGCAACATATAAAATGATTAGACCAGCTTTTTCTATGAGTTATGGGCTAATATCAAAGAAATGGTTTTCACAAATGCAATTTAAGTCTTTAAAAATAAGAGAAGATTTATTTAGTGAATATTATAGAGATACTTGTAAAATTAGTAAGGAAGATATGATTGCTTTTATGGAAGCAAACTCAAAATATGAAATTAAAGATTCTTTATCAAGTACAAAATCGAAAGTTTTAGTAGTTGTAGGAGATAAAGAAAGAGCAATAATGAAAAAATCAGCGAGTATAATTCATAAAAAGATAAATGGAAGCAGAATTAAAGTGTTACCTAATTATTATCATGGAGATTTTAGCATAAATAATCCACAACAATATGTTATGGCAATTAACGAGCTTATTGCTAATAGAAATAGAAACTTGAAAAGCAAATCATTTGATAATACTAAAACAAAATCTGAAAATGAACAAAGACAATTAGAAGAAAGAAATAGAACAAATACCAAGTTTTTAGATGAAAGATAAATTACAATATATAAAGGAGGAAAAATAATAATGGATAAGAAAAAAATGATGAACTGGATAATAGCAATAATAGTTGCTATCGTGTATTTAACAGTAAGTATTATATTTAAGTCTTGGGCATATTCTTGGCTTATATGGGTTGCGTACGCAATTTATAGATTTATTGTTAAATAACTAAATTACAAGTTATAGAGAGGATTATCATAAATATTATATAAAAAATGAAATATAACAAAAAGAGATATTAAAAACAAGTTAGTATCTCTTTTTTGTGTCTAATTATATTTTAAATCTAAATTTTCATTAAAAATTTTTTTAAAAATGTCCCATTTTTCATTTCTCAATCGCTGTTATAGATAAGAGAGAAAATCTCATATATAAAAACTTCAAAAAAAAATAAAATTTTTTCAAAAAAAGGTCAAGTTTTTGATTTTTCAATCGCTGTTATAAGTAGGAGATTTAAAATCACATATACAAAAAATAAAATTTTTTTGAAAAAAACATAACCTTTTTAACTTTTCAAACGCTGTTATATATGAGAGGGAAAATCTCGAAAAATTAAAGAACATTGAAAATTGAATAGCAATTCATTAGATACAGTCCTTTGATTACTTGAGCTAGTAATAAAATCTATTACTTAAATATTAGCTTGCAACTAATAAGGCGAAGATAAGTGTAAGAGGAAAGAAACTTTTGTATAGTCATAGAACGAGCGTTAAAAGCGTCCCACGCAATGAGTACAAGCCTGTAAACAGGTAGGTGAAAATCCTATGAGATGTAAGCAAAACATCTGTCTAATGAATTATTGGAAAAGGTATAAAGAGAAAATATACCAATAACTACCAAAGAAAATTGAATGGTAGTGTTTTTATCAATCACTTAAAGGAGATGGTAACATTGATTGAGAAAGTTTTAACAAATAACAGTGAAAAAGTAGATAAAAAATTACTCCAATATACACTACAATTAAGAGCATTAAATCATTTAAAAAATAATAATAAAATAGATGAAATAGTATATAAATCAACAAAAGCTAAAATAAATAAAAATTCACACATTTGAAAATAAGAAGATAAAAATATAATGTGTTAGTGGTTAAAAATTGGAAAAGGAAGTATGAATGAATGTAACTTTAATAAAAAAAGTCGATGGACGAATAAATCGTACAACTGGTTTAAAGGTTACAACAGGATTAAGAGTAACAGCATATTGTAGAGTAAGTACAGATGATGAAGACCAAAAAAACAGTTATGAATCGCAAAAAGCATATTACAAAGAAAAAATAACCTCTAATCCAGAATGGAGGTATATAGAAATTTATGCAGATGAGGCAATTTCTGGTACATTAGACTATAAAAGAAATGACTTTATGAAAATGATACAGGACGCTTTAGATGATAAATTTGATATGATAATGACAAAGTCAATATCAAGATTTGCAAGAAATACAGTAGACACACTAAAATATGTAAGAATGTTAAAAGAGCATAATGTAGCTGTATTTTTTGAAGAAGAAGGAATAAATACATTAGAAATGTCAGGAGAATTACTATTAACAATATTAAGTTCAGTAGCACAACAAGAAAGCGAAAATACATCTACACACGTAAAATTAGGACTAAAAATGAAAAAGGAACGAGGAGAACTAATTGGCTTTGGTGGTTGTTTAGGTTATACTTATAATCCAGAAGATAACACTTTAACTATAAATGAACAAGAGGCAGAAATTGTTAGACTAATTTATGAAAAATATTTAGAGGGATTTGGAGCAGAAAGTATATCAAGACAATTAACTAAACTGGGAATAAAAACACCAAAGGGAAAAGCTGTATGGTGCGAAACAACAGTAAGAAAAATACTAAAAAATGAAAAATACAAAGGAGATGTACTACAAGGAAAAACATTTACAATAGACCCAATTAGTCATAAAAGATTATCTAATATGGGAGAGGAAGATAAGTATTATATTTCTAATCATCACGAGGCAATAATAGACGAAGAAACATTTGAAAAAGTACAACAAATAATGAAAGAAAGAAACGGAGGCAGGTCAGCAAGTAGGAAAGTTGGAAATGTAGGAAGAAAATACCCAATGAGTAATAGAATTAGATGTGGATTTTGTGGAAGTACCTTTACAAGAAGAAGTCTATATACAACAGCAAATCCAAAACCTGCTTGGCTATGTCAAACAGCAAGTAAACTAGGAAAAGAGTTTTGTAATAAATGTAAAATAATGAGAGCAGATGTATTAGAAAAGTCATTTGTAGACGCATATAAACTACTATGTAATGATAACAAATTATTAGTAGACAATTTCCTAAATAATATATCAAGTCTAATGAAAAGCAATTCTCCAAAAGATAATATAAAGAAACTAGAAACACAAAAAGAAGAATTAAAAAATAAATGCAATAAGTTATTAGACTATATGCTAGATGGTACAATTACAAAAGATATTTATACAGAAAAGAAAGATGAGTGTTTATTAAAAATAAAAGAAGTAGACACTAAAATAATGGAAATTCAAGCAAATATGGAAGATGACGACAGCATAGAAAGAGGCATAAAGAAATTAAAAAAAGTTTTTGACACTAACGCTATTATGGAAGAATTTGATATAGATGTCTTTGACACACTTGTTGACTATATTATTGTTGGAGGGTATAATGAAAGTGGCAGAGCAGACCCATATATGTTAAGATTTATTGTAAAAACTCATTCAAATATGTTTAAGAAAGAAAAAGATGTTTCAAAAGAGCATATAGTGGAACGAAACAAATTAACACAAGATTATAGAAATATAGTGTTATTAGATTTTATAGACCAACAAAATTTTATAGCATACGATAGAGATAAAGAGGGAAACTTTAAAAAGAAAGTAATAAAAAAGGTTAGAGTTAGGGTAGAATGTGATATGAGTAATGAAAATTAGTAACCTTACAACAACACTTACTCCATATTAAGACTACCTTACACTCAGACCCACACCACACACGTGGAATGTTGCTCGGTGCTATATCTAAAAGATTTGATACAATAGTTGAATTTACTGCTTTTGAGGATTTTATTAGTTTTGAGAGAAAAGGCAAAAATAAGATTAAAAGAGTTGAAAATAATAAAATTAAGGTAACGATAGAAGTTGACATGGTGTGCGGAGTAGTATAATTTTGTGTTAAAAATGTCAACGGTTTGTAAACGAAAAAAATAAGAATGTTTAGAGGTAAAACTTAAAAGGTAAAGTGTGTAATAATTTAATTTGTTATATACTTTATTTTTTTGACTTTTTATGGTATATTAACCATAAATAAATATCATAAGGAGTAAATAGTGAATATAGGAATTGATATAGACAATACAATAACAGAAGTTCAAGAAGAACTAAATAATGCAGCATATGAATATGCAATAAAACTAGGTAAGAATATTAAAAATGCAGAAAATCCTTTTGAAGATATAAAAAACAATGGAGATACATACAAAAAGAAATTTCAATTTTCTTATGAAGAACTAAAATATTTTTTAAAGAATATTCAAGAAGAAATAACAAATATGGCAAAGCCTAGAGAAAATGCGACAGAAACAATTAACAGATTAAGAAAAGATGGACACAAAATAATTATAATAACAGCAAGAGATAGTGAGTTTCATGATGATCCATATCTTTTAAGTAAAAATTGGTTAGATAAAAATAATATAGAATATGATAAATTAATAGTAAATGCTAGAGAAAAAGGAACAGTATGTAAAAATGAAAACATTGATTTATTCATAGACGACCAATTAAATAATTGTTTAGATGTTTTAAAACAAGGCATAAAAGTAATAAGGATTAGCAATGAAAATTGCACTAATAAAGATATAGTAGATTTAAATGATTGGATTAAAATATATGAATATATAGGAGAATTAAACGAAACAAAATGAAAAAGATAAAAGATGAAAATAAGATACTAATGATGTTAGCATTTTTTAGTATATCAATTGGACTATGGGGGAATTTTAGACAACTTTGGTTACAAGATAATAACTTTTCTATAACACAGATAAGCAATATTATAAGTATAGGAACTTTTATAAGTGTTATAGGAATAGCTTTAATTGTGAAATATGTTACATTGAATAAATTAAAGAAAACACTAACCTTTATTTTAATTACAAAATTTATTAATATGTTAGTATTATATTATTTGAATGGAACAAGCCAAACAGAATTAATAAATCTAAGCATAGTAATAGATATAATAATGGAATATATAATAATAACAAGTATATATCCACTAATAACTACCATAGTAAAGAGTGATACAATATACAGTAAAAGAAAATTAACAGAATATTTATTTAGAGATATAGGCATTTTATTTGGTGGAATATTTATAGGAAAAAGTATTGCAGGAGTATTTGTAAACTATAATATTTGCTTAATCATATCAAATATATTTTTAGTAATTTCAATAATTACTATGATGAACATAAAAATTAATCACATAGAAGAAAGACAAAATAAAAAAGATTCAATGTTAAAATACATTTTTAAAAGTAAAATATTGTCATTATATTTATTAGATATGTTTATAGGAACAATAGCAATGTCAACAGCTTTAGGATTAAAGATGCTAACATTAACTAATTATTTTACTTTTTCTGATAATGTTGCAACTAATTATTTATTAGTTATTGGACTAATTGCAGATGGAATAGGGATATTAGCACTTAAATATTTAACACCTAAAAATGATTATTTAACAATAACAATAAAGTTTGGAATCAGATTTATAGGATATGTAATTGCTTTTATATCTAACAACTTAAATGTAATTCTAATAGCAATAACATGGTCACTCCTTATTTCAACTGCATATGAAAATATATGTGATGGAGTGTATATAAATCGTATTAAAAATGAGCACCAATTATCATTTGCTAATATAAGATATATAATAAGATTTTTAGGCGAAGCAATAGGAGTATTTTTCTGTGGAGTAATGTACGAAATGGGACTTAAATATATGTTTGGATTATCTGCAATATTTATGATTTTTCAAATAGGACTAGCATATTATTTAATTCATTTAAGAAGGGTGGAAAAAATACAAAATGAGTAAGAGAATAACTTTAATAAGTTTTATAGAAAAAAATGAAATTAACAAAGTAAAACAATTAATGAGTAATATCAAAGAAAATACTTGTAAAGTACCATATGGAATTAATGATGAAAAAAGATATGAAATAGATAATTTACCATATCATTTTACTATTTTTGCTACTAATAAGGAAAATCAAGATGAAATATTAAAAATAGCAGAAAGTATAAATATTGACAAAATACAATTAAAAGTAAATGATATAAAAATTATGAATGCAAAACATAATAGCTATTGTTTATACTTATCAATAGAAGAAAATCAACAAATTAAGGAATTGCAAAAAATATTTTATAGAGAATTTCCAAAAGAAAAATATAATCCAGATGATTTTACTTTTCATATGACTTTAGATATTGATAAAGATTATAATAAAATTTTAGATTTACAAAAAACATTAAAAGAAAACTTTAAACCTTTCTTTTTAGAATTTAATACTGTAGCATTATTTGACTATCCAGGAGATATGATAAAGAAAATTAACCTAAATAAGAAATAACAAAGAAAATAGGAGATAAATAAAAGATGAAATATGTAGGAAACAAAAAAGAAAATATACAATATAGAAAAAGACCAGGAGCATATGCAATTATTATAAACAAAAATGATGATAAAGTAGGGATTGTAACTGATGGAGAAGATTATTTTTACTTGGGTGGCGGTATAGAAAAAGGAGAAACACAATTAGATGCTTTAAAAAGAGAACTAATTGAAGAATCAGGATATACAATTAAAAATATAAAAAAATTTGATGAAGTAGGTTCTTATATATATGCAGAAGATAAAGGTTTTTTAGATGTAGAGGCTTATGTTTATATTGCAGAATTTGATGAAAAGATAACAGAACCAATTGAAAAGGATCATACTGTATTATGGGTAGAACCAGAAGAATATGTAAGCAAAATGTTTAGGAAATGGCAAAGATATATTATGGAAAGATTTATACAGGAAAGGAAGCAGGGAAAGTTTTATGCGTAGAGATATGGTTACAAAGAAAGATTTAGAAAATAAATACATATTTTGGGATATTGATGGAACTTTAGCAGCTTATAGATTTAATGGGCATATAGCAGATCCAGACGGAACAGATAATGGAATGTCCGTAAAAGAAATATATGAAGGTATATTTTTAGAAAGAAAACCATCATTACTTATGAAAAAAGTATTAAACGAATGTGATGTAAATAAAAATATTATTATGGGGCATTGTCAAAATCAAAAGGAAATAGATGATAAAAATATATGGTTGGATAAATATTATCCAATGATTGAAGAAAGATTATTAGTTTTTGAAAGTTTTTCAAAAGCTGACTGTATTATAGAATATTGCAAAAATGCAAATATAGATTTAGAAGATGTTATATACATAGATGATGTTATAAAGTATTTAAGGGAAGCAGAAAGAAAAGGGATAGAATCGTGGCATATTAGTAGTTTTTTAGATTGGCAATTTTATAATTAGAGAGAGACTTATATAATCAAATCCTATACATAAATTTTAATGTGCTTTACAAAATCAAGTCAAGGTTAAAATGAATGTGCTATCGCGCAACCTTGACTTAATTTTAAAAGCACATTCTTTTTCAACTAAGAGGATTTAAGGATAAGTATATTTAATCAAGTAGACATAAGCACTATTAAAACTCTAAATACCTCATTAGAAATGAGGGCAGGAAAGCGGTATTAACATATCGCCTATACACATTGAAGGTCAAGCCTTCAAGATTTAATAAAGAAACAAAAATTTTAAGCAAATATGATGTAGAAATTCACTTGGTGAACTGGCTCAAACCCGCTATTCTTCGTTAAAATTAAAAAGAGTGAACTAAAAATTGGAAAAAGTTCACTCTTTTTAGACAAAAGTTCACCGAGTGTACTCGAATTTAATAAAACATTTTAGATTTAGTTCACCAAGTGTACTTGCAGTTTTAGATTATTCAACTATTAGTTCACTTAGTGTACTTATAAAATTATATATGGAAATTATATCAAAAATAGAAAAGAGGGAATAAAAGGGAATTGATTTTACAAAAACACGATAATATAATGGTAGCATGAAAAAGTGAGAGCAAGAAAAGTTAAAATTTAAAACTAATTTTTCTTAGCTCTTTTTTCTTTTTCAAATTTAAAGAAAAGGAGCAATTTCATGCTACATGATTATAATATTGAAGTTAACAACTCTAGTGACTTAAAAGATAATACTATTCTAAATTGTAGTATGGAATTATCACTCTTAAATGATTTGTTTAGAAAAAACTTAATAGCAGAAGCGGAGTATATTGAAATAAAAAGAAAAATCTTAAAAGATTACAAACTTTTATAAATTTAATTTACTTTTTGCCTAAAAATGATATAAAATTATTAAGTTTTATCTCTAGGCGGAATGGAGGTTTAGATGGAAATTCAAGTCATAGAGAAAACAAACGGAAGAATTAACAGAGTAACAGGTACGACTATTAAAGAAAGACTAAGAGTATGTGCCTATTGTAGAGTAAGCACAGACAACGAAGAACAATTAAATAGTTATCAATCACAATTAAAGTATTATGATGAAAAAATAAATAGTAAATCAGAATGGCAATTTGCAGGAATATATGCGGATGAAGCTATAAGTGGAACTTTAGATTTTAAAAGAACAAACTTTATGAAAATGATACAAGACTCAATGGAAGGTAAAATTGACATGATACTAACAAAATCCATATCAAGATTTGCTAGAAACACATTAGATACTTTAAAATATGTAAGAATGCTAAAAGAGAAAAACGTTGCAATACTATTTGAAGAAGAAAATATCAATACAGGTTCAGGTCAAGGAGAATTAGTGTTAACATTATTAAGTGCAATGGCACAACAAGAAAGCGAGAATATATCTTCACATGTTCTATTAGGATTAAAAATGAAAAAAGACAGAGGAGAGTTGATTGGATATAATGGTTGTTATGGCTATAATTACAACCTTGAAACAAAAGAAATAACAATAAATCAAGATGAAGTAGAAATTGTAAGATATATGTTTGAAAGATATGTAGAAGGAGTTGGATCAAGTACAATAGCAAAAGAACTAACAGAAAAAGGAATAAAAACTCCAAAAGGTGGAACAAAATGGTGCGAATCAACCATAAGAGGAATCTTAAAAAATGAAAAATATATTGGAGATGTGTTAATGGGAAAAACATTTACAATAGATCCAATATCACATAAGAGATTAAGTAATCTAGGAGAAGTAAACAAGCATTATTTAAAAGAACATCATGAGCCAATTATTAGTAAAGAACTATTTGATAGAGTACAAGAAATAAGAACAAGAAGAGCAGGTAACAGAGAAACAGGAAGAAGAAATGATAACTATAGCAAGAAATATCCTTTTAGTAGTAAATTATATTGTGGATTCTGTGGTAGTTTATTAACTAGAAGAAATTGGAATGCAAATAGAAATTGTGCAAAAGCAGTATGGCAATGTATAAAAAGAGCAAAACATGGAAAAGAAGAATGTCCACATTGTAAAGCAATTCCAGAAGAAATACTAGAAGATTGTTTTGTACAAGGATATAGAATACTCTGTAATGATAACAGAAAAGTAGTAGAGAATTTTTTAGAAAAAATAGAAAATATCTTAAAAGAAAATACAACAGAAACAATAGTAACTAAATTAGAAAATAACAAAGAAAAAACAAATAAGAAACTTGCTAATCTATTAGAACTAAATTTAGAAGGTAAAATAAATAAAGAGCAATATACAGAAAAATTTGATAACTTAAATGTAGACTTACTTAAAATAGAAAATAAAATTGAAAGTCTACTAAAAGAAACTAATAGAACAGAAAGCATTAAACTAAGATTAAATAAGTTTAAAAGTTTATTTAAAAATATAGATATAATGCCAAAGTTTGATAAAGATGTGTTTGAATATTTAATAGATAAAGTAGTAATAGGCGAAACATTAGAAGATGGAACAATAAATCCATATACAATAAGGTTTATTTGTAAAAATGGAACAGAAATAAATTGCAAAGATAACTTTACAAATATGAGCGATAAGCAAGCGATAAAAAATACTGCTATGAGCGATAAACAACATTCAAATAATACTGCAACAAGAGAGCAACAACACATGTGGAATGCATAACTATTTTAAAATTATGCAACACAAAATAGAAGTCTCAGAATAAGAGACTTCTATTTTGCTTAAGTACAAATTATTGTGCTACAAACTTTTGCTTTACAGTATCAATTTTAGTTTGTTCAACTGTTTCGGTCTTATACCACCCTTTTTCAGCCATTAAATTATATATTTTATTTTGAATATCTAATGATTTATTTAAAGCCTCTTTAAAAGCACAGTGTATTTCAGCAGTAGAAGATTCAATAGTTCCATGAAGATATAAATCACATACGCCTTTAATAATTAATAATTCTTTTTCCATTAAATCTTTATCTTCCATAATAACCTCCTATAATAAATTCAAAAATTTGTTAAATAATTCTGTGTGTTCTTTCTCTAAATCTTTCATATAATTAGAAAAATTTACATCTGTTAATTGATTAGCTGTTTTCATGCTACATGATTTCATGAAATTTTCATGCCCTAAAGCATCCTCAATATATAAAAGTTCTTTACTTGTCATTATAATCACCACCTAATATTATAATTGACAAAATTTATAAAAATATACAAAAATTTCAATTATCTAAGAAAGGAACATGATATTTTAGAAAAATAACACGTTCCTTAAAAATCAAATATTAATCGATCTCATACAATTCTTCCACAAACACATCTTTTTCAGCTTGACCATCTAAAAAACCAATTTTAGCAACATTATTATTTAACTCTTGAATCCAAACGGGTCTATCATCATAATATATATTTAAAATTTCCTTATTTCTTATAATTTGATTAGCTCTTTCGATATTCATTTGCAACCTCCATAAATTTATTTTAATAAAATTATATACAAGCTATGTAAAAATATTCACAAAACATTTAC
The DNA here is from genome assembly GCA_949902805.1 of uncultured Clostridiaceae bacterium. Taxonomy (GTDB): domain Bacteria; phylum Bacillota; class Clostridia; order TANB77; family CAG-508; genus UMGS1663. The sequence continues at coordinate 26,569 of CATLDI010000009.1, read as the reverse complement.
AAATAACTACAATTAGTATTATAATAGAAACGAAAGAGAGGTAACATATGAGAATATTAGCAGTAGGAGATTTAGTAGGGGAAAGTGGAGTAAAAAAATTAAGAGGAATTTTACCTAATTTTAGAAAAGAAAATAATATAGATTTTGTAATAGTAAATGCGGAAAATTCAGCAGGGGGAATGGGAATTACAACTCAAATATTTAATAATTTAAAAGCATTAAATATTAATGCTATAACAATGGGAAATCACACTTGGGGAAAAAAAGATATATTTACATTCATAGATGATGAGAGGCTTTTAAGACCAGCAAATTATTCAAGAGGAGTAGTAGGAAAAGGTTATAACATATATGAATGTAAAAATAAAAAAATATGTGTTATAAATTTAATAGGTAGAACAGAAATGGGAGTACAATCAGATAACCCATTTACAAAAGCGGATGATATTATAGAAGAAGTAAAAGGCAAGGCAGATATAATAATAATAGATTTCCATGCAGAAGCATCAGCAGAAAAAATAGCAATGAAATATTATTTAGATGGTAGAGTAACAGCCATTTTTGGAACACATACACATGTACAAACAGCAGATGAAGAAATAACAAATAAAGGAACAGGCTTTATTTCAGATATTGGAATGACAGGTCCTATAAATTCAGTAATAGGAATGGATGTAGGAGCATCAGTAAAAAGATTTGTAACATCACTTCCAGAAAGATACAAACTAGCAGAAGGAAGCTGTATGTTTAATGGTTGTATTTTTGACATAAATGATAAAGATTGTCGAGTAAAATCTATACAAAGAATTAATATAAAATAAATGACGAAAAAAGTAAAAAAGAGGCGAAAAGTTTTCCATATTTTTCCAAAAAAGTACTAGACATTTTATTTCGTTTGTATTATAAATATATATATGTAATTCAAATAAAAATAAAATTATAGGAGGCAAAAAATGGAAGTTTTAAAAATTTCATCAAAATCTAATCCTAATTCAGTTGCAGGAGCAATAGCAGGGTTAGTAAAAGAAGAAAACAAAGCAGAAATGCAAGCAATCGGAGCAGGAGCTCTAAACCAAGCAGTAAAAGCAGTAGCAATAGCAAGAGGATTCGTAGCACCAGCAGGTGTGGACTTAGTTTGTATACCAGCATTTGCAGAAGTAGAAGTTGAAGGAGAAGATAGAACCGGTATTAGAATTATAGTGGAATCTAGAAAATAATAATGTATGGGTCGCCACCATTGGCGACCTAAAGTAATAAAAATGTTCCTATGAATTCAGAAGTAGCTAGGGGGACATTAAAAAGCATCTTAGAACAAGCTAATATAGAATTAGAAGAATTTATAAAGTATCTGTAAATTTTAAATATCTCAAAAAAATCCAATAATATAAAATAAAAACTTGAAAAAAAATAAAAAATCCTATATTATAAGAAAAGATTAATTCTAAAAATATAAAATAAGGAGATTAATTATGAAATCAAATTTCTTTAAATATATTTTTATAATATTTGCAATATGCATTATAATATATGCTGTGTACGCAATATATTTTAAAGAAAACAATACCACAAATGAAAATGTACAAGCTGTAGAACAACAAATAATAGAGAAAAAAGATATAAGACTTGGAATATCAAATTTTGATAATATAAATCCATTAATATCTAATAATAAAGAAGTTTTAAATATTGATAAGCTAATATTTGAACCACTATTAAATATAACGCAAGATTATAAAATACAAATGTGCTTAGCAACAGAATGTTCAAAAACCTCAGAAACATCATATATAATAAAAGTAGATAATAATAAAAAATGGCAAGATGGGTCGTCATTTACAGCAAAAGACATACAATTTACAATAGATAGACTTAAAGAGGGAAAATCAGTATATGCATACAATGTCGAGAAAGTATCAAGTGTAGAAATAATAGATAGCAGCACAATAAAAATAACATTAAGTGAAGAAGTACCATTTTTTGAATATAATTTAACTTTCCCAATATTACCAAATAATTATTATATGGGAGAAGACTTTTATGCATCAACAAAAGTACCAATAGGAACAGGTATGTATAAAATTTCTTCAATAGATAGTAACAATATTAAATTAGAAAAAAATGAAAAATGGTGGAATAAAGAAAACGAAAATGCAAAAATAGAAACAATTGAAATAAAAATATTTTCTGAAATAGGCGAAATATATAATAGCTTCAAAATGGGGAATATAGATATATTTACAACGTCAAACAGCAATTTAGAAAATTATATAGGAACAATAGGATATGCAAAAACAGAATTTAAAGCAAGAGAATTTAACTATTTAGCATTTAATTGTGAGGATAGTATTTTAAAAAATGTACAGGTAAGAAAAGCAATAGGATATAGTATTGATAAAACAAATATTACATCTACAATTTTTAATAATAATTGCTATGTATCAGATTTCCCTTTAGACTATGGAAACTATTTATACACAAATAATAACTTAAGTTCAGGCTACAATAGTGAACAAGCCAAAAAAGTATTGCAAGATGATGGATGGGAATATAAAAATAATAGATGGCAAAAAAGCGAAAACTATAGGACAAGTAGAATAAACTTAAGTTTAACAGTAAATAGAGAAGACGAAAATAGAGTAGCAGTTGCAGAAAATATAAAAACAGCACTTGCACAAATAGGTATTAATGTAACAATAAATAAAGTATCTACAAATCAGTATAATAGTATTTTACAAAACAAAAATTATCAAATGATATTAACAGGAGTGTATAATTCATATAGTCCAAATGTAGAAACATTTTTTGGACCAAATAACTTACAAAATTACAAAAATGATGAGATAAATACAATTTTATCAGATGTAAAAAATATAAAAGATGAAAATTTGCTAAAAGAAAAATACAATAAAATTTTAGAAATATATAATAATGAATTACCATTTTTAAGTTTGTATAGAAGTAAGTCAACAGTAATAAGAAGTCAAAATTTAGCAGGAGAATTAACACCAAATAACTATTTTAGCTATTATAATTTTTATACTTGGAGTAGAATGTAGAAATGTAATGAACAATTTAAATGGATGTAGGGGCGATTAATAATCCCCCGTGCTACAGAGAAATAACTTGTAATGTATTTTTTAGAAAATTCTTCGAAGAGAGGGCGATTAATAATCGCCCCTACAGTTAAAAGATATTTAAAATAAAAAATAAAATTTAAAAAACACTTGACAAAAATTTTTATTAGTATATAATAAAACAAACAAAAGTTTACAAAACAAATTTTTAGGAGGAAAAATAAATGAGTAATGAAAATTCAGAAAAAATGAGAGCATTAGAAGCAGCACTAGGACAAATAGAAAAACAATTTGGAAAAGGTTCAGTAATGAAATTAGGAGAATTTCAAGCAATGAATGTTGAAGCAATACCTACAGGAGCATTAAGTTTAGATATAGCATTAGGAATAGGTGGAATTCCACGTGGAAGAATTATAGAAGTATATGGACCAGAATCTTCAGGTAAAACAACACTTGCACTTCATATGATAGCAGAAGCACAAAAAATGGGTGGAGAAGCGGCATTTGTAGATGCAGAACACGCACTAGACCCAGTATATGCAAAACACTTAGGCGTAGATATAGATAACCTAATAGTATCTCAACCAGATACAGGAGAACAAGCATTAGAAATAGCAGAAGCATTAGTAAGAAGTGGAGCATTAGATGTAATAGTAATAGACTCAGTAGCCGCACTAGTTCCAAAAGCAGAAATAGATGGAGACATGGGAGACTCACACATAGGTTTACAAGCAAGACTAATGTCACAAGCTCTAAGAAAACTAGCAGGAGCTATAAACAAATCAAAATGCTGTATAGTATTTATAAACCAATTAAGAGAAAAAGTAGGTGTTATGTTTGGTAACCCTGAAACAACAGCAGGAGGTAGAGCATTAAAATATTATGCATCAGTACGTTTAGATATAAGAAAAATAGAAAACATTAAACAAGATGGAGAAGTAGTAGGAAATAGAGCAAGAGTAAAAGTAGTAAAAAATAAAGTAGCACCACCATTTAGAGAGGCAGAATTTGATATAGTATATGGAAAAGGAATATCAAAAGAAGGAAATATACTAGATATAGCAGTAAACTTAGACATAATAGAAAAAAGTGGTTCATGGTTTAGTTATAATGGAGATAGAATAGGACAAGGAAGAGAAAACGTAAAGAAATACTTAATGGATAATAAAGAAATAGCAAAAGAAGTAGAAGAAAAAATAAGAACAAAATTCTCAGAAGCTTTTGAAAAAAGTTTAGGAGACGAAGAACCAGAAGAAGACGAAGAAGAATAAAAAATATAAAATGTGATTGACAAAAGTCAATCACATTTTATATTTTTTATTCTAATAATTTATATATAGCCTTCGCATAAATATCAGTTGCTAAAATCAGTTTATCAATTTCCACAAACTCATCCACCTTATGGCACATATCCTCGCTACACGGAAAATTCATACCAAATGACACACAATTATTAAAAGCCCTTGCATATGTAGCACCACCAATAGCAATAGGAGCATAGTTGGTATTACAAGTTTCATTAAAAATATTGCATAAAGTAGAAACAAGTTTATCATTTTTATCTATAAAAAGAGGCTCTGTACGTGATAAAACATCAATATTAAAATCAGAAAAATATTTATAAAAGATGCTAATAACTTCATCTATAGTAGTATGAATAGGAATTCTTAAATTCATTCCAATACAAATTTTATTATTTTCCATATATAATTGAGAAGTATTTAAAGTTAAGTGTCCAGACTCATCAGTTTTTGCAATATTCATATTAGTGCCTAAATAATCATCACCAATATATGCACAAAATGCGGAAAATAATGGAAATTTAATATTAAATTTTTTAAATAGCTCATTTAAAACAACAATTAATTTAGTAATAGCATTCACACCAAGCTCAGGGTGAGCACTATGGCTACTACTACCATAAGAAGTTAGTTTAATATGCTCACTATCAATTGTATAAATATCAATTTCATAATTATATCTCGAAATTAAATCTTTAAGAAAAGTAATTAAATAATTAAACCTTACATTTCTTTTGCTAAGTTTTAAAATAACACTGCAAAATTTTGGAACAACGTTAATAGCATTATTATCACAATTTATATCTTCTATTTGTATAGGGTACCCATTCATAATATCACTAGAAATTAATAAAGAAAGCACACCTTTTTCAGCATATATACAAGGAAAGTCAGCATCAGGACTAAAACTAATAGAAGGAATTTCCTCATGTTTTTTATAATACTCAATACATTTCCAATCTTTCTCTTCATTAAGACCAACAATTAAGCGAACCCTCTTATCTATTTTTATATTATTGTCAATACAATAGTCATACACAGCCTTCATAGCATAAAGAGTAGAAACAACAGGTCCTTTATCATCAATAGCGCCTCTACCATATATACATCCATTTTCAATAGTAGGAATAAAAGGAGAATAATTCCAATCCTTTTCATTAGCAGGAACAACATCTAAATGCCCAACAATGCCAATAAGCTCACTACCCTCACCAAACTCTGCATAACCACAATAACCATCTAAGTTCTTAGTACGAAAACCAAATGAACTAGCCAAACTCAAAAAATATTTCAAAGCATCAGAACAATCTTTACCAAAAGGAAAATGAGAATTATCATTAAAATTAGAAACACTAGGATATGTAATTAAATCACAAACAGAAGCTACAATAGCTCTTTTACAATTATCAATATACTCTTTAAACATACAAACCTCCTTATAAATATATTATATACAAAAATGAAATAAAAAAGAAGTAAATAATTAAAATATAGATTTTAGTAATTTTTTTGATAACATATTGACATAGAAGAAATAAATAAGTAAAATACTAATATAAGTATCAACAAATAAACATAACACTAAAAACATAATTCATCCTGTAGGGGTGATTATCAATCGCCTGCGCTTCGAAGAAACTACCAGAAAAACAAAAAAATACAAAAAACAAAAGAAAGAAAGGAAAATAAGAAAAAGAAAGAAACTAAAAAACAAAAGCAAATTAAAAAACAACTACCAACCAAAAAAGAACTGTAGGGTCGGGAGCCTTTAAGTCTTCCTAAGGAATAACATTAATAGCACTAGTAATAACAATAATAGTCCTACTAATCCTAGCTAGCTTAGCAATAAAACTAACTCTAAGTGATAACGGAATATTCACAAAAGCCAAAGAAGCAAGAGATAAAACAGAAAGAGCAACCCTAATAGAAAGAATACAAACAGAAATACTAGAAAAACAGCTAGAAAACGAAGAAACAAATATAGGAAAAAGCGATTTAGAAGAAATACTATCAAAATATGGAGAAGTACAAAAAGATGCTGAAGGAAATATAACAGGAGTAAAACCAGAGGGGAAAGAAGAAATACCAATAGGAGATATAATTAACAATAATAAAGTAACAGAGGGAAATGGAGGAAATTCAGAGAAACCACCTAAAACAGATTCAAAAGGAAATAAGCAAGGAGAAAGTGGCTATGCAGGAGGAGAATACAATGACCCATATATACCAATAGGATTTACACATACATAAGGAACATGGAATACAGGCTATACAATAAAAGGAACAGGAGAAGGAATAGCACCAGACGAGTTTGTATGGGTGCCATGTGTACTAACAGCAGAGCAACAACAAACAGCTCAAAATAATGGAGATACAGTACAAATATTTCAAAAAACAACAACAGGGAAATATAATTCGAATAATTATGAATTATTGTTAACAGATACAATCACAGTTGAAGAAGAAGAAAGCATAGAAATCTATGGAGGCTTTTATATAGCGAAATATGAAGCAGGAATAGAAGGAACAAAAGATAATGATAAATTAGGTTCAGGTAATTTTAAAGCAATAGATGGAACATATAAACCATTGTCACAACCAAACGTAGGAGTATGGAATCATATAAAAAAGACAGAGGCTTTAAGAGTGTCAAAAGCAATGATAGAAAATGAAGAAACAGGAGTACATTCAACATTAATAAGTGGAGAGGCATGGGATACGACGCTTCAATGGATAACAAACACTGTAGATGAATGCTATGCAGAAAATTCAACAGACAAAGGAAATTATATACCAGGAAGTATAGCAGTAACAGGTTCAAATCCAGCATATTCAAAAAATAATATCTACGATATGGCTGGAAATGTAATGGAATGGACAACAGAGCGATGCAAAGTAGATGAAAACTTCCACATGCTTTACCGTGGTCGGATATTACCAGAGTTCAGGCTTAGAGTGGCCAACTGCGTTTCGTAGATCTACCTATGCCGACCTTTGGGCAGCTTACGTTGGTTTTCGTCCTGTACTTTATAAGTAACACTGAACGCTAATGAAATAAACAATAACATATAGTATATATGAATAAAGTAGAAGACTAGAACAAAAATATATCTTTTTCAAAAAAATTAATAATATCACTTGTAATTTTTACCAAAAGTGTGTATAATAATATAAGTAAAACAAAATGAGTTAGCAAGAGCGGAAGCAAATTCCGCTCTTGATTTATATTATAAGGAGGTCTTTAATTGGCAAGTATTGAAGAAAGAGTAGAAAAACTAGTAGAACCAAAAGTTCAAGAATTAGGATATGAATTATATGATGTTCAATATTCAAAAGAAGGAAAAGACTATTTTCTAAGAATATTCATAGACAATATAGAAGGAATAGACTTAAGTGATTGTGAAAAAGTCAGTGATGGAATAAATGTAATATTAGATAAAGCAGACTACATTAAAGAACAATATTTCTTAGAAGTTTCTTCACCAGGAATAGAAAGAATGCTTAGAAAAGATAAACATTTAGAAAATTCTATAGAAAAAGAAATAGAAGTAAAATTATTCAAGCCATTTAATGAAAGCAAAGAATGGTCAGGAATATTAGAAAAATTTGATGATGAAAAAATTACAATAAAAAATATAGAAAATGATGAACAAATAGAACTTGATAGAAAAAATATATCACTTATGAAACAAAAATATAATTGGTAAAAAGGGAGGAATATAAAAAATGAAAAAGAAACAAACAAAAGTAAACGGACCAGCAATTGATAGTACAGAATTAATATTTGCAATGGAGGAACTTGAAAAAGAAAACGGAATAAAAAAAGAAGAAATGCTAGAAACAATTGAAACAGCGTTAGTTACAGCATATAAAAGGAATTATGATTGTGAAGACGAAAATGTAAAAATTACAATGGATAAAGAAACAGGCGAAATACACGTTTATATGCAAAAAGAAATAGTAGAAGAAGTAGAGAATGAAAAAGTACAAATATCATTAGAAGAAGCACAAAAAATAGACAAAAAATATAAAGTAGGAGATGTTATAGAAAACGAACTTGTACCAAGAAACTTTGGTAGAATTGCAGCAGGAACAGCAAAACAAGTAATTATTCAAAAAATAAGAGAAGCATCTCGTGAATTTTTATATAATGAATTTAATGATAAAAAAGGTGAAATAGTATCTGGTATAGTTCAAAAAGCAGATGGTGGAGTAGTTATAGTAGACTTAGGAAGATTAGAAGGAGTTATGCCACTAAAAGAACAAATTATGACAGAAAAGTATCATGTAAATGATAAAATAAGAGCATGTGTAGTAGGCGTGGAAAAAGGACTAAAAGGAAGCACACAAGTAATAATTTCAAGAAGCCATAATGATTTTGTAAGAAAATTATTCGAACTTGAAATTCCAGAAATATATGAAGGATTAATAGAAATAAAAAGCGTATCAAGAGATGCTGGAAACAGATGTAAAGTAGCAGTATACTCACCAAATGAAAACATAGACCCAGTAGGTTCATGTGTTGGTCAAAAAGGTATACGTATTCAAAACATAATAAACGAATTAAATGGTGAAAAAATAGATGTAATAGAATGGAATGAAGACCCAGCAATATATATATCATCAGCATTATTGCCTGCACAAGTAATGGCAGTTGATGTAAAAGAAGAAGAACACTTTGCACAAGTAATTGTTCCAGATGACCAATTATCATTAGCAATAGGAAAAGCAGGACAAAATGCACGTTTAGCCGCAAGGTTAACAAACTGGAAAATAGATATAAAGAGTGAAACACAATTTAGAGAAATGATAGAAAAAATGCAAAATGAAGAAACACAAGAAAATACAACAGTAGAAGAAACAACAGAAGATGTAGAGGCTAAATCGGTAAGGAATACCACAGAGCAAGACCAAATTTCGCCCGAAGAAATAGTGGAAAAACGAGAAAATGAAGAAATAGAAGAAGCACCTAAAAAGAGAGGCAGAAAGAAAAAAGGAGAAACACAAGGATAGGACATGAATTAAAAACCAAGTGAATACAATAAATAAGGAGTGAAAATTTTGAAAAGCTTACCACAAAGAACATGTATAGGTTGCAATGAAATAAAACTAAAAAAAGAACTAATAAGAATAGTAAAAAATAAAGAAAGTCAAATTTTTATAGACAAAACAGGAAAGGCAAATGGCAGAGGAGCATATATATGTGACAACATAGAATGCCTAGAAAAAGCAATAAAAACAAAAAGATTAGAAAGAAGCTTCGAAACACAAATAAGTGAAGATATATATAACGAATTAAGAGAAACAATTAAATAATGTAGGGGCTTAATCGGTAAGGAATACCTAAGAGCATTTACCGAATTACGCCCAAATAATAAAAAGATTGTAGGTTAGATTTAAAGTTTCGTACATTCTTAAAAGAAATAAAAATTCTTCGAATATCAAAGGAGTTAAAATGGAACAAAACAAAGCATTAAGATTATTAGGCTTAGCAACCAGAGCAGGTAAAATAGCTTTTGGAACAGAAAGTGTTATAGAAACAATAGAAAATAAAAAAGCAAAAATTGTACTTGTAGCAGAAGATGCTGCTGATAGAACAAAAAGAAATATAACAAGAATTTCAAAAGAAAACAATGTAAACGTACGAATATATGGAACTATAGAAATTCTAAGTAAATGTATAGGAAAAGAAAATAAAGCAGTGATTTGCGTAAAAGATATAAATTTTGCAAAAGAGATATTAAAAAATATTGATGGGGGTGAAATTATTGGGTAAGATAAAAATATACGAACTAGCAAAAGAGTTGAACTTAACCAGTAAAGAAGTAATAGAAAAGGCAAACAAGATTGGAATAGAAGCAAAAACTCATATGAGTACAGTAGATGAAGAACAAGCAAAAAAATTAAAAGAACAATTTGTTAAAAAGCCAGCAGAAAAAACAGCTAAAAAAGAAGAAAAGAAAGCACCTGTTATTATAAGAAGAGAAGTTATAATAACAGAGGAAGAGAAAAAAGAAAATAAAAATTCTAATGAAAATCATAATCATAAACAAGTTGGATTTGTAGAAAGAAATAAAAATGCAGATTATAATATTGTTTATAGGAACAAACCAACAAAACCAATGACAGTAAGTGAATTATTTGGAATTGGAAAGAAGGAAGAAACTAAAAAAGAAGAACCAAAAAAAGTAGAACAAAAGAAAGCAGAAACTGTAGGAACAGCTGTTACTAAAGAAACTATAAAGGCAGAAAATAAGCCAAAAACAGCTGAAACTAAAAAAATAGAAAATGTAGAACATAAAAATAATAATATAGAACAAAAAGGAAAAAATAATTCTGGGGAATATCAAAATAGAAATAATAATCGTGAAAATTTCCAAAACAGAAATAACCATTTTTCTAATAGAAATGATAGAGGAAACTTTGGACAAAGAAATGAAAAAGGAAGTTTCCAAAACAGAGGAGATAGACCAAACTTCCAAAACAGAAATGGAAACAGGGACAATAACTTCCAAAATAAAAACAAGGGAGAATTCAGAAATAATCAAAATAGAGGTAACTTCAATAACAGGGAAAGAAGGCCTTTAGATGATAGAGGAATAGACAGAAACATTAAAGACATAATGGAAAGTGACATCATAGAAAAAGAAAATCAAAGAGATTTCAGTTCTCGAGCAATAGATAAAGCTAAAAATGCAAGAATGGAAGAAAGAGTAGCTGGTAATAATAAAAAGCAAAACAAAAACAAAAAAGGTGGAAGATTTGGAACAGAAGAATTCGACGGTGGAAAACTAAAAGGATTAAAACAAGTAGATAGACTATCAAATATGTTTAATGATCAGGAAGGTGGAATGCTTGATTATTATGACTTAACAACAGCAAGAGGAAAAAGAAACAAGAAAAAAGCAAATAAAAATGTTGAAGATCGAAAACAAAAAATATTCCAATTAACGCAAATTGAAATACCAGAAACAATAACAGTAAAAGACTTAGCAGCAGAACTTAAGAAAACATCAGCAGAAGTTATTAAAAAATTATTTGGCTTAGGAATGATGGTTACAATAAATAATGATATAGACTTTGATACAGCATATTTAGTAGCAGAAGAATTTGGAGTAACAGCAACCAAAAAACAAGAAGTAAAAGAAGAAGATATACTATTTGACGATTCAGAAGATAGAGCAGATGAATTAAAAGAAAGACCACCAGTAGTTGTTGTAATGGGACACGTAGACCATGGTAAAACATCACTTTTAGATGCTATTAGAGAAACAAATGTAATAGAAGGTGAAGCCGGAGGAATTACTCAAGCAATAGGTGCATATAAAGTAGAAGTAAATGGTAGAGAAATAACCTTCTTAGATACACCAGGACATGAAGCTTTCACAAGTATGCGTGCTAGAGGAGCTCAAATAACAGATATAGCAATATTAGTAGTAGCAGCCAATGATGGTGTTATGCCTCAAACAGTAGAAGCAATAAACCATGCAAAAGCAGCAAATATTCCTATAATAGTTGCAGTAAATAAAATAGATTTACCAGAAGCAAATATAGATAAAGTAAAACAAGAATTAATGACATATGAATTAGTACCAGAAGAATGGGGAGGAGATACAATATTTGTTCCAATTTCAGCTAAAAAACGTATGAATATTGATGACCTATTAGAAATGGTATTATTACAAGCAGATGTATTAGAATTAAAAGCAAATCCTAAAAAACAAGCAAAAGGTGTTGTAATAGAAGCAAGACTTGATAAATCAAAAGGACCAATTGCTTCAATGCTAGTACAAAGAGGTAGCTTAGACGAAGGAGACACAATCGTTGTTGGTTCTAGTATAGGTAGAATAAGAGCAATGAGAAATGATAAAGGACAAAAAGTAAAATCAGCAGGACCTTCTACACCAGTAGAAATAATGGGATTAACAGAAGTACCAGAATCAGGAGATATATTCTATGAAGTAAAAAACGAAAAAATGGCTAAACACTTAATAGAAAGAAGAAAACGTGCTCAAAGAGAAAAATCTATAAATGCAATGCAAAAAGTAACTTTAGACAACTTATTTACACAAATGGAACAAGGAAACTTAAAACATTTAAATATTATAGTAAAAGCAGATGTACAAGGTAGCGCAGAAGCCTTAAAACAATCATTAGAAAAACTATCTGATGAAGAAGTAAAAGTAAGAGTAGTTCATAGTGCAGCAGGAGCAGTTACTGAATCAGATGTAACACTTGCACAAGTTGCAAATGCAATAATAATAGCATTTAACGTAAGACCAGTAGTAACAGCAAAAGCATTAGCAGAAAGAAACGAAATAGAAATAAAACAATACTCAGTAATATACCAAGCAATAGATGACGTAAAAGCTGCTATGAAAGGTATGTTAGACCCAGTATTTGAAGAAAAAGTAATAGGAAATGTAGAAGTAAGACAAACATTCAAAGTATCAAATGTAGGAACAATAGCAGGAGCATATGTACTAGAAGGAAAAATAGAAAGAAACGCAGGAGTAAGAGTACTTCGTGAAAACGTAGTAATACATGAAGGAAAACTAGTATCACTAAAACGTTTCAAAGACGATGTAAAAGAAGTAGCAAAAGGTTATGAATGCGGAATGCAAATAGAAAACTACAACGACCTAAAAGAAGGCGATATCATAGAGGTATACGTAATGGAAGAAATAAAAAGATAAAAAATAATGAAAACATATCCTAAAAAAGAAAAAGGAGGCAAAATATGCCAAAAAACAACAATAGATTAAATAGAATCAACGAAGAATTACGAAAAGAAATAAGTAATATTATTTCCTTTGAACTTAAAAACCCTGGGCTAACTGGCTTAATTAGTGTAACTAAAGTAAAAATAACACCAGACCTAAAATATGCAAAAGTATATATAAGCATGTTAAATTCAAAAAGCAAAGAAAAAACATTAGAAGCACTAAAAAAATCTTCAGGATATATAAGAACTGAATTAGCAAAAAGAATAAACCTAAGAATAACACCAGAACTAGTATTCGAAGAAGATGACTCAATGGAATACGGAATGAAAATAGATTCAATATTAAAAGATTTAAATAAATAGAAGTCGGAAGTCAAAATACAGAGGTCAGATAATAAAATTGTAGGGGATTAATCGGTAAGAAATATCTGTAAGTAATTTATCGATTTTTCGAAGAAATTACCATAAAATCCGACCTCTGACTTTTGATTTCTGACATCCAAAAGGAGAATTAAAATGACACTAGACAACATATTAGAACAAATAAAAAAAGCTAAATCAATTGTTATACTAACTCACGAAAACCCAGATGGAGATGCAGTTGGAAGTACTTTAGCGATGTATGAAGCATTAAAACAACTTGGAAAAGAAAATGTAGACGTTATAATACCACAATATCCACGTACATATAGATTTTTACCAAATGTAGACACTGTAAAAAAAGAAGGACAAGAAATATATGATTTAGCAATAGCATTAGATTGTGCTACAATAAAAATGTTAAATGGTTGGTCAAACTATTTTGAAAATGCAAAAACAAAAATAGTAATAGACCATCATGGAACAAACACAATGTATGGAGATTTTAACTATGTAAATCCAGATTCACCAGCATGTACACAAATATTGCTAACCATATTTGAGTATTTTGGAGTAGAAATTACAAATAACATTGGAAAATGTATACTAACAGGAATTATAACAGATACAGGAGGTTTCCAATATGGGTCAACTAGACCAGAAACTTTTGAATTTGCAGCAAGACTTTTAAAATCAGGAATTAATGTTTCAGAAATATACAAAAAATCTATGAATACAAAAACAAGAGCAAACTTTGAACTAAGAAAAAGAGCAATAGACAGAATGGAATTTTTAGAAGAAGGTAAAATATCATTTACATACATAACAAAACAAGACATAGAAGAAATAGGAGCTACTTTAGACGACCATGAAGGAATAGTAGATGAAGGAAGATGTATAGAAGGAGTAGAAGTTTCAATATTTATACGTGAAACAGAAAAAGGATACAAAGTATCACTACGTTCAAATGAATATGTAAATGTATCAGATATATGCCTAATATTTGGTGGCGGAGGTCACATCCACGCAGCAGGATGCACAGTAACAATGCCGTTAGAGCAGGCAAAGGAAAAAATAGTAAACCAAATAAAAATGCAGTTGAAATAGAAGTTAGAAGAAATTAAAATTAAATTGTAGGGGCAGCTAGTAGCTGTCCGTTCTTCGAAGAAATAGCTAAAAAATAAGCCACCTTCTGCATTTATATATATTAAAATAAAAATCGAACCCTCCAAGACAAGGGGTATTCAACTACCGTGGGTGGGCTGTCGGTATTCAATTTTGATTTTAATATATATATACACATAAGGTTACTCTACAATTTTAATTACTACTATTCCAACATCCGACTTCTAATAAAAAAAGGAGAACCATGAACCGGAATAATAATTATAAATAAGTCAAAAGGCTATACATCACATGACGTAGTAGCAAAAGTGAAAAAAATATTAAATATAAAAAAAGTGGGACATACAGGAACATTAGACCCTAATGCAACAGGAGTGTTACCACTTCTTTTAAACGATAGCACAAAACTTTCAAAATATTTAATAGAACATGATAAAGAATATGAAGTAACATTAAAACTAGGAATAAAAACAGATACAGCAGATATAGAAGGAAATGTTATAGAGGAAAAAGAAGTTAAAAATATAAGTATAGAACAAATAGAAGAAGTACTAAAAAGCTTTATAGGAAAGCAAGAACAATATCCACCAATGTATTCTGCAATAAAAATAAATGGAAAAAAATTATATGAATATGCAAGAAATGGTGAAACAGTAGAAATAAAACCACGAAATATAGAAATATATATAATAAGTTTAATTAATTTTAATAATAAAGAAAATGAAATACAGTTTAAAGTAAGTTGCTCAAAAGGTACATATATAAGAAGTTTATGCGAAGATATAGCACAGAAATTAAATACAATAGGATATATGAAAGAATTAAATAGAACTGTGGTAGGAAGGTTCAAAATAGAAGATTCGATAACAATAGAAGAATTAGAAAATAATAGTAATTCTATAGAAGAAAAAATAGTAACAATGGAAAAATTGTTAAGTGACTTACCACACATAAATTTAAATGAAAAACAAATAGAGAAATTTCTAAATGGAGTGCAAATATCAGTAGATAAAGAAAACGGAATATATAATGTGTATACAAATAAATACTTAGGAACAGGAATAGTAAAAAATAAAAAAATTAAAAGAGATATTATATTAAAATAGTAAATATTATTAGAATATCAGAATATAATAATATAAATAAAAAATAAAACAAAAATTACCAGCAAAAAGATATTGAAATTATAATAATGATATGATATTATAATTATAGAAAATAATTAAATAGATATTATATTTCCCTGCTCGGTACGTGTAGACTGGAATTTTATTACCAACAAATAATAAAAGGGAGTCAGGTATATTGAAAGCCAGCGTGTATGCTTGCATTATATAGTAAGAAACCCACAAGCTTTCAACAAGACACCCACCTGTGAAAACAGGTATTAAAAATCCAATCATCTTGCGGCTTATAGTGGGGATTATTTATTGAAAAATGAAAAGATAAAATCTGTAATGAAAGAGTAAAATTTAGTAAAAAGAAATGTTTAGCTTTGGACATTTCTTTTTTATTAGCTATGAAAAAACAATTTAGTTATTTGGGATATACTAAACAAAATTAATTTCAAAATTTGTACATATTAATATAAGAAAAAAAGAGAAAAAGCTTGACATCAAAAAATAATAATTATAGAATCAATGTAATAACTTATCTACATAAGAAAAATAAAATTTTATAAATACTAATAACAATTTATAAAAAATAACAAAACAAATATAGTTGAAGATATAAAATCTACTAATGCAATAACTCTAATAGCTCTTGTAATAACAATTATTATATTACTAATTCTAACAGGAATTACATTAAAATTAACCATGGGAGAGAACGGCATCATAAAAAGAGCAAAACATGCAGAAGTAAATTTTGAAGAACAAGCTAGAGAAAAACTAGAAATAATATTGTTAGATATTCGGAACTAATAAAATTAATGATTATAATTATAACCAAGATTATTTAACTAGTAAATTAGAAGAAAAACAAATGATTGTAAATGGAAATATAATATTAGTAGATGGTTGGCAATTTATGATAGATAGAAATATACCCAAAATAGAGGAAAGCTTAGGAAAGGGAAAACAGAATGAGCAAATAAAAATAACATTAAATCAAACAGTAAGTAGTTATTACACAAAAAGTACAATAAAAGTAGAAATTGAATATGAAGGAGAAATTAGTTACATTCAAGCAAAAGGAGAAATAGTAGAAATTCCAGAAAAAAAGATGGAAAATATGAAATAGAAAAAGAAATTACAAAAAATGAAATAGTAAATGTACTAGTAAAAGATGAAGAAAACAACTATCAAATAGGAAGCATTAAAGTAAGTGAAATAACAGAGAATATGGATATATTTACAGTAGCTGATATGCAATTATTTAGAGATAGAGTAAATAGTGGAAGAACCTATGAAGGAAAAACTGTAAGACTAATGGCAGATATAGACCTAAATGAAGGAAAATATACAGTATCAGAAAATGGAACAGTAACATTTAATAGTAATGCTGTACAATGGGAGCTAATTTCAAAATTAGAAGTAAATAAAACCCAATATTTCAAAGGAATTTTTGAAGGAAATAAGCATGAAATTAAAGGAATTTATATAAACGGTTCAACTAATAGTTTAGGACTATTTGGTATAAATGATGGAAATATTCAAAATATAACGATAAAAGGTAGTATTATCAATAGTAAAACTTATACAGGAGCAATAGCAGGAACAAATAGAAATACAATTTCTAATTGTTGTAATAACAGTTATGTTAGAGGTTATCATTCTGTTGGAGGAATAACTGGACTAGGTGGATATTATACAACATATATATAATTGCTATAATGTAGGAAAACTTTCATGTAATAAAAGAGGAGGTTCTACTGTAGGAACACGAAATGTAAATGGAGGAGTAACAAAAGATATAAACTGCGCTACAACTAATGCAACAGCAGAACTACTAAATTCAGGGGAATTTAGTGAAAATGTATGGAAAAATGATGAAAAAGGAATAAATAATGGATATCCAATATTAAACTGGCAACTAAATAATTAAATAAATTTTATATGAATTAAAAGTTGACAATAAAAGAGAATAAGAGTATAATAAAAAATAGTTAGGATATATAAAAACAAAAATGAGACAAAGTAAAATAAAGGTTACTTGAAAAGAGAGAGTTTGTCACTGGTTGAAAGCAAACTTAAAGAAAACATATTTGAAAAACTACCTCATTGTTTCTAGCAAAAACTAGACGTATTACTTGCGTTAAAAGTATAAATTAAGTAAAAAAATAGGATGGAACCGTGTAAAAGCACTCCTATGCTCAAAAGGCATAGCGAGTGCCTTTTTGAATGAAAACGGAATTGCTTTTTTTGACATGTAGAGAAAATTTTAAGAGCGGGAAGAATTCCTAAAATAAAAAATGAATAGTGAAGAGTGAATAATACACACTTCGCATGAAGGAGGAGAAGAGAATGTTCAAAATCAAATTAGAAGGTGGAAGAACTGCAGAAGTAGAGGAAAGTATGTACTGGCATACAACAGCCCACATATTAGCACAAGCAGTAAAAAGACTATTTCCAGATTATAAATTAACAATAGGACCATCAATAGAAAATGGTTTCTATTATGATTTCGATGTAGAAAAACCATTCACAGAAGATGATATTGCAAAACTAGAAGAAGAAATGAAAAAAATAATTAAAGAAGACTTGAGTATAGAAAGATTTGAACTTCCACGAGAAGAAGCAATTAAATTAATGGAGGAAAAAGAAGAACCATACAAGGTAGAATTAATAAAAGAACTACCAGAAGGAGAAGTAATATCATTCTATAAACAAGGTGAATTTGTTGACCTATGTCGTGGACCACATCTTCCAAGCACAGGAAAAGTAAAAGCTATAAAATTAACATCAATGTCATCAGCATATTGGAAAGGAGACGCAAAAAACAAATCTCTTCAAAGAGTATATGGAATATCATTTCCTAAAGCAAGTGAACTAGAAGAATATTTACAAAAACTAGAAGAAGCAAAACAAAGAGACCACAGAAAATTAGGAAAAGAACTAGGGATATTTATGACACATGACTTAGTAGGAAAAGGTCTTCCAATGTATTTACCAAATGGATATATTATATGGGAATTATTAGAAAACTATATAAAAGGGAAAGAAAAGAAACTAGGTTATAAACACGTTTTAACACCACCACTAGCAACAGTTGACCTATACAAAACATCAGGACACTGGGACCACTACAAAGATGGAATGTTTCCTAAAATGGAAGTTGAAGGAGAAGAATTCGTACTTCGCCCAATGAACTGCCCACACCACATGATGATATATGCAAACTCTATACACTCTTATAGAGACTTACCAATCAGAATAGGAGAAATAGCAAGAGACTGCAGATTTGAGGCAAGCGGAACACTAAAAGGAATAGAAAGAGTAAGAACTTTCTGCCAAAATGATGCACACCTTTTTGTAACACCAGAACAAATAGAAGAAGAATTCAAAACAGTAGTAAATTTAATACTAGAAGCATATAAAGACTTAAATATTACAGACTATCACTTCGAATTATCATTAAGAGACCCAGAAGACAAAGTAAAATATCATCCAGATGACGAAATGTGGGAAATAGCAGAAAGCAAATTAAGAAAAGTTTTAGATGATATAGGAATATCATACGTAGAAAAAATAGGAGAAGCAGCCTTTTACGGACCTAAATTAGATGTTCAAGTAAAACCAGCAGTAGGAAACGAATATACACTATCAACTTGCCAACTAGATTTCTGCTTGCCAGCAAAATTTAATCTATCATATATAGATAAAGACGGGGAAAAGAAAATGCCAGTAGTACTTCACAGAGCAATATTTGGAAGTATAGATAGATTTATAGCATACTACTTAGAAGAAACAAAAGGAGCTTTACCAACATGGTTAGCACCACTTCAAGTAAAAGTACTTCCAATAACAGATAAACAACTCGACTATACAAAAGAAGTTTACAACAAATTACTAGAAAAGGAAATTCGTGTAGAATTAGACTCAAGACAAGAAAAACTAGGCTACAAAATACGTGAAGCCCAAATGGAAAAAGTCCCATATATACTAGTAATAGGAGATAAAGAAATAGAAGCAAACGCAGTTGGAGTAAGAGCAAGAAAAGATGGAGATATTGGACAAATGCCAGTAGAAGAATTTATTAATCGTATAGAAGATGAAATAAAAAAATATACAATATAAAATAAGAGACAATGGAGGGACAATGGGACGGAGTTTTTGTCCCTAGTCTTTTAAGCTAAAAGTTTACGAAAAACTAAGGACAAAAACTCCGTCCCATTGTCCTACAAAAAAGAATTGGAGAAAACCAATTCTTTTTTGCGCTAACATTAAAGTAACTGAGCTATAAAAATAAAGAATAAAATTTATGGGAATTAATTAGCGACTAATTTACAGAAAATCTATTGCCAATAAATAAAAAGAAATATAAAATATAAATAGAAATACGAGGGGGAAAACAAATGAAAAGTCAAAAAGCAATAACGATAATATCACTTGTAATAACAATAATAATATTAATAATACTAGCAGGAATATCAATTTCTATACTAACAAAAAATGGGATAATAGAAAAGGCAAAATTTGCTAAAGAAAAATATCAAAACTCACAAATAGAAGAAAATGTCATAATAGAAAGTCATGAGGAAAAAATAAATAATATTCTTAATATTGGTGAAAACAAAAAAGTCGGATTAGACATAAACTCATTAGAAAATTATAATGAAATTTATAAAAGCAATATTAGTCCTGATAATGGATATAAAGTTACACATACATTAAATGAAAAATATCCACTCATTATGATTGTTGTCTCTGGAATTGGAGATGGTAGTGGTTCATATAAAGCAAGCACAAAAATTGATGTAAATAATACAAATCAAGAATTAATAAAATTAGTTGATAATGAGTGTCATCCATATGCATCTTCTAAATATTATTCAACTGCAACAGTAGCATATATGATAAACCCAGATGTTGGAACTACTATAGAATGTACAGCTATATATAGAGGTGCAGCACATATTTATGCACTTGGTAATTTAGAGAATGCAATAAATTAAAAATTTTTAATAAAACACAAAAAGAGTTGGAATTATCCAATTCTTTTTGTATTTCATATTGTTTAAGAATTCAAATTATGATATACTTTCATTGCAAAATAATAAAAGGAGAAAAAAATGAGATTAGATAAATTTTTAAAAGTTTCAAGAGTAATAAAAAGAAGAACCGTAGCAAATGAAGCGGCAGATGGAGGTAGAGTTTCGGTTAATGGAAAGGTAGTAAAGCCAAGTTATGAAGTAAAAGTGGGAGATATTGTAGAAATAAAATTTGGAGATAAAATATCTAAATTTGAAATTATAAAAATACCACAAGTGCAACGGAAAAGATATGGGAGAACTAATAAAAATAATTTAAATAAGTATAAAAAACAAAAAATAATAAAAGGACCGTCCCCAGCGTTCCAATTTCGGAACGAAAAGGACCGTCCCTACCGTTCGGGGAGGAAGAAGGATGTCAAATTTTGTACATTTACACATACATAGTGAGTTTAGCTTGTTAGATGGAGCAAATAGAATAAAAGATATACCAGTTATAGCAAAAGAGCTTGGAATGAATGCAATAGCAATTACAGACCATGGCTCTATGTTTGGTGTTATAGATTTTTATAAAGCCTGCAAGGCAAACGATATAAAGCCAATTATAGGGTGTGAAGTATATGTAGCACCACGTACAAGGCATGATAAAGACCCTAATTTAGATAGTAAATATAACCACTTAATACTACTTGCAAAAGACAAACAAGGTTATCAAAACTTATCAAAATTAGTTTCTTTAAGTTACACAGAAGGTTTTTATTATAAACCACGTATAGATAAAGAAATATTAGAAAAATACCATGAAGGCTTAGTATGTTGTAGTGCGTGTTTGGCAGGAGAAGTAAACCAAGCAATACTAAATAACGATATGGAAGAAGCAAAGAAAGTAGCACTATGGTTTAAAAATTTATTTGGAGAAGACTACTACCTAGAAATTCAAAACAATGGAGTAAAAGCACAAACATTAGTAAATCAAAAGCTAGTAGAACTATCAAAAGAACTAAATATTCCACTAGTTGCAACAAACGACGCGCACTACTCAAGAAGAGAAGATGCATACAACCACGAAGTATTACTATGTATCCAAACAGGAAAGAAAATGTCAGACGAAGACAGAATGCGTTTTGAAACAGACGAACTATATATAAAATCTCCAGAAGAAATGAGCGACTACTTCTCAAACGTACCAGAAGCAATAGAAAACACAGTAAAAATAGCAGAGAAATGTAATGTAGAATTTGAATTCGGACACACAATACTTCCAAATTACGATGTACCAGAAGGTTTTGAAACACACTATGACTATATAGAAGATTTAACAAAAAGAGGACTAATAAAAAAATACGGAAATGTAGGGGTTGGACCCATGGGCGACCCGAATAGCCACCAACTAGAACAAGCCTACAGCTCACTACCAGAAGAAATAACAAAAAGAGCAGAATACGAACTAGGCGTAATCAAAAAAATGGGATATGTAGACTATTTCCTAATAGTATGGGACTACATAAACTACGCAAAAACACATGACATTCCAGTAGGCCCAGGTCGTGGCTCAGGAGCAGGTTCAATAGTAGCATATGCAATAGGAATAACAGACATAGACCCAATAAAATATAACCTACTATTCGAACGTTTCCTAAATCCAGAAAGAATTAGCATGCCCGACTTCGACGTAGACTTCTGCTACGAAAAAAGAGATAAAGTAATAGAATATGTATGTGAAAAGTATGGATATGACCATGTATCACAAATAATAACATTCGGAACAATGTCAGCAAGAATGGTAATACGTGATGTAGCAAGAGTACTAGATGTTCCATATGCCGAAGCAGATAAACTTGCAAAAATGATACCAAACGAAATACATATAACAATAAAAAAAGCAATGGAGCAAAATAGAGAACTAAGAGATTTATACGAATCAGACGCAGAAATAAAAAAACTACTAGATATAGCAATGGCATTAGAAGGAATGCCACGTCAGGCATCAACACACGCCTGTGGAATAGTAATAACAAAAGACCCAGTAGATACATATGTGCCACTATATGTAAGAGAAGGAAACATATCTACACAGTTTATAATGACAACCCTAGAAGAACTAGGTTTATTAAAAATGGACTTCTTAGGACTTCGAACACTAACAGTTATAAAAGACACAATAGACCTAGTAAAAAAAGATAAAAATATAGATGTAGAATTTGACAAAGACATGAATGACCCAAAAGTATATAAACTATGGCAAGAAGGAAACTCAGTTGGAATATTCCAATTCGAATCACAAGGAATGACAAACTTCATGAAAGAACTAAAACCAGATAGTTTAGAAGATATTATAGCTGGAGTTTCATTATATCGCCCAGGACCAATGGACCAAATTCCAAGATACATAGCAAATAAAAAAGACCCTGAACACGCAGTATACACACATCCATCACTAAAACCAATACTAGAAGTAACATATGGCTGTATGGTATACCAAGAACAAGTTATGCAAATAGTTAGGGACTTAGCAGGTTACTCACTAGGAAGAGCTGACTTAGTACGTCGTGCAATGGGTAAGAAAAAGCTAGATGTAATGGCAAAAGAAAGAGAAATATTCATTAACGGCCAAGTAGATGAACAAGGAAATGTAATAGTTCCAGGTTGTGTACGAAATGGAATAGACGAAAAAAGTGCAGACAAAATATTTGATGAAATGGCAGAATTTGCAAAATACGCCTTCAATAAATCACACGCAGCAGCATATGCAGTAGTATCATACCAAACAGCATACTTAAAAGCATATTATCCAGAAGAATTTATGGCAGCAACATTAAACAGCTTTTTAGGAAACTTAGATAAAGTACCATATTACATAGAAGAATGTAAAAGGCTAAACATAGAAATATTAAAGCCAGACATAAATGAAAGTGAAACAAGGTTCACAGTAGATAATAAAGGTAAAATACGCTTCGGAATGGGAAGTATAAAAAACGTAGGAACTTCAGCAGTAGATAGTATAGTAGAAGAAAGAAGAAAAAACGGAAAATACAAAAGTTTCACAGAATTCTGCGAAAGGATACAAGGAGAAGCGGTAAACAAAAAATGTATAGAAAGTTTAATAAAAGCAGGAGCCTTCGATGAATTTGAACAAACGAGAAGCACACTAATGGCATCATTCGAAGAAATACTAGACTCAATATCAGACTCATCAAAAAAGAACTTCAAAGGCCAAGTATCAATGTTTGACCTAGCAAGTGGCAATAGTGAAGAAGAAAACGAACTAGAAAAACTAAAATACACATACCACACACTAAAAGAATACTCAGACAAAGAACTACTATCAATGGAAAAAGAAATGCTAGGCCTATACATATCAGGTCATCCACTAGAAGAGCTAAAAGAACAAATAGAAATGTGCTCAAACTTTAGCACCCTAAAAATAAGAGAAGCCCTAGAAGAACAAGAACAAACAGGAGCCTTCCCACTAAAAGACGGCCAAACCGTAAAATTTGCCGGAATAATAAACAGCATCAAAAAGAAATATACTAAAAATAACAAAATAATGGCCTTCGTAAATATAGAAGACCTATACGGAAACATAGAAACAATAGTATTCGAAAACGCTTACCAGTCAGCAGGACAAGCACTAATGGAAGAAAGCATAGTTTTAGTAGAAGGAAGACTAAGTATTAGAGAAGAAGAACAAAGTGTTAGTATAATAGCAAACAAAATTATCCCATTGGGGACAGGTCCAAATGAGACATCTATCCCTTTTGGACACCAAGAAGCAAATCAAAGAAAGAAACTAAGCATAAATATTACAAACTTAAAAGAAGAACAAAAAGATAAACTAAGAGGAGCGCTTAAATTTTTTACAGGAAATAGAAACAACACACCAGTGCAAATAATAAACGGAGAAAGCATACTACCAGCAGGTGGAATATTTGTAAATGGAACCACTTTGGAAGAAATAGAAGAAATAGTTGGAAAAGAAAATGTCTCAATTGGGGACTGTCCCTAATTGTGACAAATGGGACAATTTGGGACAACCCACTAAAATTACGTAAAAAGATATGAAGAAATTGAAAAAATAATTAAAAGGTGAAAAAATGGGAGAAAAATTTGCAAGATATAGAAAATGCTTTAAAAGTAATGCAATTTAATATAGAAGAATCAGAAAAAGACTTAGTACAGTTTGTAAACATGCGTGAATATGGTGTAGCAAATAAGCAAAAGCCTTTATTACTTACAATAGGGTTACAATCGTGAATAGCTTTAATAGCGTACGAAAAAAGCTTTTCTTATTTAGCACATATGAATGTTATTAAAGGAAATTGCAAATCAGACTTTGAATTAGATGAGAATAATGAAATAGTAAGATGCAAGAAGATAGATGACTTATATGATGAAATATTAAAGAATAAAGACAAAATTACTAATACAATTAATATAGGTTTAGTACTGGGTGTAACGCCAGTAGAAAAAGATCATGAAAGCAGAAAAATAATAGAAAAAGACTTACAAGAAATATTCGAAAAATTGAGAGCAAATAACATATCAGCTATAAGATTGCCAGATATAAATAGTTTTTCTTTCATATTAGATTCAAGAACAGGAAAAATACTATCTGATGGAGTAGAAGATGAAAATAGAGTTACTAACATAGCAATAGATAGTAAAATTGAAGATAAAGAAGAAAACATAAGGTAACAAAAGATTAGTTATAGAGGCATGTAAGTTAAAAAAATGTTGTAAAAATATTTACAAATAAAATAAAAAGTGATAATATATGCTAAAATTATAGAATAAAGGAGGACATAATTATGTCACTACAAGAACTGCAAAAAGAAATATATGAAAACAAAAAACGGCATGGATTTAACATTACAGATTTAAATGAAGAATTCTGTCATCTCTATGGAGAAGTAGCAGAAGCTCATGATGCATGGTACAAAGGTATGGATAGTTTTCCTGAGGAATTAGCAGATGTAGCTATATTCTTATTAGGAATAGCAGAAATTAGAGGAGTAGATCTTGAACAAGAAATAATTAAGAAGGTTGAAAAGAATAAACGAAGAAAATATGTTAAAAACAGTGTTGGAAATTTTGTGAAGGTGGAAAATGAATCTTAAAAAATCCCCTTTGAAATACATATCATGTATTTCAAAGGGGATTTTTATTAGTGCATATAATAAAAAAATGCTAAATCATTGACAAAATAGAAAAATATAGTATAATTAATATGAAGTATAATTTTTAGGAGAGAAAAAATGATAGCGAAAGTTTGGAAAAAAGTATTACTAGTCATAGTAGTGCTAGCATGCTTGTTCAATTTAGTTAATAAGTTTGTATTTCATCCATCAATAGAAGATGAACTGGGAGCTTCAGCTAAATATGTACAAGAACAAAAAGAAAAATAGACAAAAACATTATAAGTACTTGAAAAAAATGTATTTATGTGTTAATATATAAAAGATAGTTTTTAATAAAGAGAGGAAGAGGTGAATACAAAATGAGAGAAGGAATACATCCAACATATACAGAAAGTACAATTACATGTGCATGTGGAAACGTAATGAAAACAAATTCAGTAAAAGCTGAAATGAAAGTTGACGTTTGCTCAAAATGTCATCCATACTGGACAGGTAATTTAAGAAAAGAAACAACAGGTGGTAGAGCAGATAAATTTAAGAAAAAATACGGAATTCAATAAGAAACATAAAATAGAGTGGGAAACCATTCTTTTTTTGTGGGAAAGATTTGGGAAAGATTTGGGAAAGATTTGGGACGCGTCAAAAACTTTCCTTTTATTTTTTCAATTATTTTTAAAATTTAATTTAAAAGG
>CATLDI010000008.1 GCA_949902805.1 uncultured Clostridiaceae bacterium | reverse complement strand
CTATAATGTGAATACCATTTCTTGCTTGGAATATGTATTCAGCCATTTTAGGATCCCATCTTCTTGTTTGATGTCCAAAGTGAACACCTGCTTCTAGTAATTGTTTCATTGCAACTACTGCCATTTTCTATTCCTCCTTTTTGTTTTACCTCCACTTTAACTTTAAAACATTTAAAAAGACTTAAAACTTACTTAGCTTAAGCACACTTTTTAAACTCTATTTAAGTGTGTGTATTTTTTAACGCTTTTTATAATAACATAAAAAGCTCGCAAATGCAAGCTTTTTTTATTATTTTATATACATTTTAATATATTTTTCAAAAAATTCCATATCCTTCGACTTTTCTGGGTGCCATTGTACTCCTACTATGTTTTTATATTCTATTGCTTCTACTATTCCATCTTCACTAGTTGCTACAATTTTAAAGTTTTCTGCTACTTTATTTATTGCTTGATGGTGAAAAGAGTTTACTTCTATTTTGTTTTTGCTGTAAATTTCTTCTAAAAATGAACCTTTTTCTATATTTACTGGATGAATTGTTATTTCTTCCTTGCTTGTATGATTTTTTATATCTTGGTGCAGACTTCCTCCAAAGCATACATTTATGATTTGCACTCCTGCACAAATTCCTAAAATTGGCTTGTTTGCTTTATGAAATGCTTTTATAAGCATTAAGTCTAATTCATCTTCTTTGTCATAATCTTCTGATAAATTTGTTTCTTTTATTGCTTCTTCTCCATAATATTTTGGATTAATATCTATCGCTCTTCCTGTTACTATTAAACCATCACATATTTCAGTTACTTTTTCTAACCCTGTTGTTGATGCTACTGGAAATAGTAGTACTCCTAATTTTTCAAATATATCTTTGTAATCCTTGCTTAAATAAAAATTTTCTTTAAAGTGTTTTTCTTTTTCTATTTTTTCATATCTTCCGTGTTATTGCTAATATCATATTTATTTTCTCCAATTTTCTTTTTATAAATCTTCGTTTAATTTCAAACGAAAATTTTGAATTTTTTATTTTTTCTTTGTCTATAAATTCTCTATTTCTTCTTTTGTTAATTTTGTTATTTCTACTATTGTTTCAATTTGGATATGCTTTTCTTTCATTTTCTTTGCTACTTCTCTATTATTTCTTTCTATTCCTTCTCTCAATCCATCTTCTCTAGCATGTCTTAAACCATTTTTTTCATCTCTTATTGCTTTTTCTCTTAATTCTGCTACTCTTCTTAGTTCTTTATCTTTACTCATCTCTTCTAATTCATTCATTGCTTCTTTAATTTCTTTATTTTCATTCATTATCTTTGCTACCTCCTTTTCATTAGGATTATTTAAAAATAACATCCATTGTGCTAACTTATTACTTGCATCCTTTTCTAATATTCTCTTTGCTTTTGGTAGCTCTATTATATATAATTCAAACACGTCTGTCAACTCGATTTCTTCTCCTTTGCTTACTTCCCTTATCTTCCATTTTGTACTTAAATCTTCTATTTTCCTTGTTTTATTAAATTCATAGTCTATTATTATAATTCCTATTACTTTATTTATTTTTCCATAGTCTTCTCCTTTAATTAGTTGACTACTATATATTCTACTCCAATAATATAAAAATCTTTCTGCGGTGTCTTTATTATCTGCTAGTTGTATTTCTACATTACATATTGTTCCATTATCTAATGTCGCTTTTAAATCTAATATTCCTAGCTTTTCTTCTGGATATCTTCCTAATATATGTCTGTTATTATCCAAATCTATTTTATTTATTTTTTCTTTTGTTACTGCCGAAATAATTGCTTTTGTTATATTTTCATTTCCTTCTCTAAATAAGGAATGAAATACTACATCTATTTTTGGCTTTAATAATTCTTTGTTTTCTTGCATATAAGTTTCTCCTTTTATAATATATTTTCTATGTAGCTTATTAGCCCTTTTATATGTAAAATAGTCCTCCCTTCTTTTTTATTAGTATTTAATCTTTTATTTTGATTTTATTTAAGAATAAATTAATTTGATATTTCTATATATTTATCACCATATAGTTCTAATTGTGATTTTGTTTTTTAATTATTTTGAAATAAAATTTAAAAGCACTAAATGTGCTAAATAGAATATTCTATTTATATCACATTTAGTGCCTTTTGTAAACATAATTGTTTTGATAAAGTTCGACATTGTTTTTAGAAGTATCTTTTTAACAATCCCTCAAATCCTCTTCCATGTCTTGCTTCATCTTTGCACATTTCATGTACTGTGTCGTGTATTGCATCATATCCTAGTTCTTTTGCTCTTGTTGCTAGTTCTTTTTTACCCATGCATGCTCCACATTCTGCTTCTGCTCTTAGCATTACATTTTTCTTTGTGTCTGGGTATACTACTTCTCCTAATAATTCAGCAAATTTTGCTGCATGTTCTGCTTCTTCAAATGCATATCTTTTGAAGGCTTCTGCTATTTCTGGGTATCCTTCTCTATCTGCTTGACGGCTCATTGCTAAGTACATTCCTACTTCTGTACATTCTCCCATGAAGTTATCTTTTAATCCTTTTACTACTTCTTCATCTAAACCTTGTGCTACTCCTATTACGTGTTCATCAACGTAATTATTTCCTTGTGCTTCTTCTTTTAATACAAATTTTTCTTTTGGTGCTCCACATTGTGGACATTTTTCTGGCGCTTCCTCCCCAAAGTGAATATAACCACATATTTTACATACATATGCTTTCATAATTTTACCTCCTATATTTTAATTTTTTATTTTTCAATAATATGATTTTCGTTTTTAATCATTTATTGTTTTTTACATTTTTCACATAAACCTGATAACATTATTTCTTGCTTATCAAATTCTGCTTTAATTGTGTTTGCTAAATTTTGTAGTTCTTTATTTATTTTTTGTCTTTCTTTTTCTTCTAGCTTTATATCAAAAATTTTATGACAGTTATTGCATTCAAAATGTATATGATTTTCTTCATTTCCATCATACCTATATATTCCATCTTCACATTTTATTTTTCTTATTTGCCCACAAGTACATAGGTCTGATACATTTCTATATATTGTTGCAATTCCTATGTTTGGCATTTTTAATTTTAAATCTTCATATAACATATCTACTGTTGGATGATCTCTTCTCATTTTTAAAGATTCTAAAATTACTTCTCTTTGTTTACTATATTTTTTCATAACTATCACCTTTATTTTGATAATGATTATCATTATTATATTATTTTTTTGAAAATTGTCAAGTATTTTTTTAGTTATTTGTATTATTCCAGTTAAAATTATCTATAGCAAAAAATGCTTGCTCTTTCACATCCTTTATGATAGAATAAAGTCGAAATATAAAAGATATTCTATTTTAAGGAGGATATAAGTATGGAATTAAATAAATGTAGCCGTTGTGGTGCCTTTTATACTACTTCAAATAATGTGTGCCCTAATTGTGTGCCTAAGGATAATTGTGACCAATTAACATTAAAAAACTTTTTAGCTGAAAATGAAATGCCAGCTTCAATGGAGGCTTTATCTGCTGATACTGGTATATCTGTTAAGAATTTGAATAGGTATTTGGCTGATAGTGATATAAATATTTGCTTATAAAAAGTGGTTCCAAAATGGAACCACTTTTTAGCTTTTTTATATGGATTGTTTATATGGATATTTTTCTACTGTTTCTACATTTACTTTTTCTATAATCCATTTTCTTCCTTTACCATCAATTAGAACTGCTCTAAGAGTTTTTTCCTTTTTGTTAAACCGAAATCTTATTTTTTTGTATCTTTCATAAGTCGAATATTGCTTTCCGTCTTCTGTTTTTGTTGTTACCTTTAACGTATAAAATTTCCTTTCCCACATAAGTTGTATCCTCCTTTAGTTTAATAATAATTAAATCTAATTTTATATACTTTATATCATAGTTATATTAACATAACTTGAAACAAAAATCAAGTATACTATTTTATTTTTTAGTTTCCTGTACTCCTATACTTATTTAACCCCCAATTCCAAATTTTTACTGCTATACTTAAAAAGATAATTGCTACTATTGGTGATAGATACATTAGCCAGCCATTTTCCTGTCCTAAGTAGTTTAGTGTTGGGTAGTATGTTGCAAATACGAATGGGAATATAAAGGTTATTAATATTCGTATGAATTTGTTATATATTTCGATTGGATATTGGGCAAAGGTGTATATTCTGAATACTGACCATATTATTTCGTTTGATTTGTATGTGTAAAATGATGTTACACTAAATGCTATCATTATTGCTCCTATTATTAGCGCTCCTGAAAGGGCAAATATTATAATTTTAGCTATTAGTATAAAGGTTATATTTATTTGTAATTTTATTAGCATGCTTATTATTAGTACTAGGCTTATTGCCATATATCCAAATGCTGTAAAAGTTTTTGTGTCGCCAATTACTGATATTAGTGGGTGTATTGGTCTTAGTAAAAGTTTGTCAAAGTCTCCATCCTTTATGTATTTAGGTCCTATGTCGTATATACCATCAAATAGGAAGTCTACTATTGCTATGGTTAGCATTGTTATTCCATATAATAATAGTAATTTGTCAAAGGTCCAACCTGCTAAACTTTCTGTATTTTGAAATACTATCCATATAAAAATTAGTTCTACTACTTGTGTTAATAATTGTGATATAATTCCAACTATGAAATCTACTCTATATTCCATCATACTTTTTATTGAGCATGCTAGCATTGAAAGATATATGCTTATATTCTGTTTTATTTTTGTCATTTTATCCTCCGTTTATCGTTATTTTCTTTACTGCTTTATTAAAAAATGCTTTTGCTATTACATACATAATTATTGCCCATATTAGTTGTTTTCCTATTATTCCTAATATTTCTATTCCTTGTATTTTTCCTAAATATATATTTATTGGTGTATAGAAAAATTCTTTAAATGGTAATATATTTGCTATTTTTTGAAAAGCTTCTGGGAACATTGTAAGTGGTGCAATTAGTCCTGAAAATATTGATATTATTGATTCTCTTAGTATTTGCATTCCCCATGTGGCATTTGTGTAAAATCCACATGTTCCTACTATCATTTGTAAAAAATATGATATTGGTATATTTAATAATATTATACATATAAAACCTATAAATGCCCATATATTTACTGGCATTAATACTGTCCAAAATATGTTACATATTATAAATGTACATATTCCTGTTAATAAAGCAAATCCCATCTCTCCTAAGTCTTTCCCAAAGTAATATGTAAAATATGATATAGGGTTTAATAATTCTCTTGATATATATCCTTTTCTAATTGAATCTGCTATGTCTTCGTTTATTCCCCATAGTGACATTGGTGCTAGTGTTACTACTAATATATAATATGTAGCTATTTCATTTATAGCAAAGCCATCTATTTGACCTGTTTGATTATATATTGCATACCATACAAAAATATATACTACTACTTCTACAATTCTGTTAAGTGTGAAAAGGAATAATACTGATTTATATTGTAGGTATTCTTTTATTCCCATTTTACCTATTTTTAATAATGTGCTTAACATACTACTTCTCCTCTGTAAATTTCTTTTAATATTTCTTCTAATCCTTGTTCTTGTACATGCATATCTACTATTTCACAAAAGTTTGAAATTCTATTTACTACGTTCATTATTGTTGTTTTATCATGATTAAATTTTATTTTTAAGAAGTTTTCAGTTTCTTCTATTACTTCAAATTCATCTTCTAAAGTTTCATTTGTTATTAATGCATTTTTGTTTTTTATTGATATTTCTGCTAATACTTGTTTTCCATATGTATCTTTGAAAGCTTGTTTTTCGCCATCATATATGATGCTTCCTTTGTCTATCAATATTATTCTATCACATACTTCTTCTATATCTTTTAGGTCGTGTGTTGTTAATATTACTGTTGTATTTTTTTCTTTATTTATATCTTTTATGAATTTTCTTATTCTTTCTTTTACTAATACATCTAAGCCTATTGTTGGTTCATCTAAGTATACTATTTTAGGATTATGTAGGAAGGTTGCTGCTATTTCACATCTCATTTTTTGACCTAAGCTTAGGTTTTTTACTGGCTTATTTAATAGTTCATCTAGTTCTAATAAATTTGAAAACTTTTTTAAATTTTTTCTGTATTCATTTTCTGGTATTTTGTACATTTTTTTAATTAGTCTAAATGATTCTATTACTGGCAAGTCCCACCATAATTGTGTTTTTTGCCCAAATACTGCTCCTATTTGTTTGTTGTTTTCTATTCTATTTTCATATGGAACTTTTCCATTTACTCTAACTTTACCTGAAGTTGGCGTTAAAAGACCTGTTAACATTTTTATTGTTGTAGATTTTCCTGCTCCATTTTCGCCAATATATCCTACTAGTTCTCCTTCTTCTATATTAAAGTTTACGCTTTTTACTGCTTTAAATTCTTTGTATTTTGGGTGAAATAGGTGTTTTACATAGCCTATTATTCCACTTTCTTTATCACTTGTTTTGTATACTTTTTCTAAATCTTTTACTTCAATAATTGACATTTTTCTTCTTCCTTTGCTTTATTTTTTTATATTCTATCATAATGGGTTAAAAAATAGAATAGGTTTTGTTTACTTTTCTACATAATAATCCCTCACTTGAATTACAAGTGAGGGGTTATTATTTTCTATTCTTTTAATTCAAACATTTCAATGAGCTCATCATCAGTTACTTTTCCTTTCCAATTAAGGTTTTCTGCATCAATTGTTACTTCTGAATTTTCTATTTTGATACTTTTAATTAAGTGATTGAGCATTCTTGCTTTGCTTGCTCTATTTATTAATTTTAAAAAGTCTTCCATAGAGAATATTGTTTGTAATAAAGAACCATCTTTAAGATATAGTTCTATTGTGCAATCTGCATCTTTTGGTATTACTGCGCCAACTTTTATTTCTCTGAATATTACTTTCTCTATATTATTAGATAAAATAGCATTCTCAAGCATTTTGCTTTTTATTGCAATCTCTTCCTTTATATTTCCATTGCTTGATATTTTCTTTATTCTACTTATTTCATTTTCTTTATTTTTTACTTTTATTTTGCTTCTATAGCCTTTCGCAAATTTTAAGCTAATTACACATATAAGTAAAAAAACAAATACTATCGATGTAACTTTTGAAATAACGTAATATGATGAAAATGTTGTACCTGTTATTAGAGATACTAATATTAATATACTCACTATTACTATACTCACACATATTGCTCCAACTGCAGAATAAATTGATATTTTATTCGTAATATCTTCTCTTTTTTGTAACTGTTTAATGGTAAGCTCCCGCTTCTTTTCTTTCTTCATATTAAATTTCCTCCTTAAAATATTAATTTTATTCGAGCCCACTAGTTACTTTCATAACTCTCCTTCATAGTGCTAAAATAGGAGTTTTATAAATTTTATGTTATTCTATCATATTTTTGCTTACCTTTCAAGTGTTTCATGTTATTTTATATAGTAAAAAACTGCCCAATAGTAGTTTCTATCTAACCTTATTTTAGAATAGTAGTAATTATAATTTATAGAGTAACCTTATGTGTTTATATATTAAAATAAAAATTGAAGCCCGACAGCCCGCAGACCGTGGGGGAATCCTCCTTGTCTTGAAGGGTTCGATTTTTATTTTAATATATATAAATTCATAAGGTGGCTTATTTTACACGTTAATATGTTATAAATCTTTCTTTAAATTATTTATTTAAGCCAATTCTTCGAAGAACGGACGACTACTAGTCGCCCCTACATTTCATCATATTATTTTTTACTATTTTACTATTCCTAGTATTGTTTCTTCTTTCTCTACTTTTTCTTCTGATATTTTTATAATTCTTTCTAACTCTTCTTTTGCCTCTTCATATTGTTCTTTATTTGTATATAATGTCGCTAATTTTTCATTTACTTTTACTGTATCTCCTACTTTTTTATTAAGTACTATTCCTGCTGTATAATCTATTTCATCTTCTTTTTTTGTTCTTCCTGCGCCTAATTTTGAGGCTAGTTTTCCTATTTCTTCTGCATTCATTTCTTTAATGTAACCATCATTTTTGCTTAGAACTTCTATTTCATATTTTGCTTTTGAAAATTTCTCAGTATTTTCTATATATGTTATATCTCCACCTTGATTTTCCACAAGTTCTACAAATTTGTGGAAAGCCTTTCCAGTTTTTATTGTTTCTTGAATTCTATTTTTGTTTTCTTCTATATTTTCTCCTTTTCTTGCTAGTTTTAGCATATATGCACCTAAGCTTAGTACAACCTCTTCTACATCTTTTGGCATATTTCCTTTTAAAGAATTTACTGCTTCTACTATTTCTAAGTTATTACCTACCGCATATCCTAATGGTTCATTCATATTGGTTATAACGCATATTGTTTCTTTGTTTGCTAGTTTTCCTATTTTGTTCATTTGTATTGCTAGTTCTTTGGCATCATGAATATTTTTCATAAATGCTCCGCTTCCACATGTTACATCTAATACTATTTTATTTGCTCCTGCTGCTATTTTTTTGCTCATTATGCTTGAAGCTATTAATGGTATGCTACTTGTACATGATATAGCGTCCCTTAAAGCATATATTTTTTTATCGGCTGGTGCTAAATTGCCTGTTTGTGTTATTAAGCTTATTCCTATTTTTTTAACATTTTCTTTAAATTCTTCTATACTAAGGTTTATATTATAGCCTGGTATTGCTTCTAGCTTATCTGCTGTTCCACCTGTAAAGCCTAAACTTCTTCCTGACATTTTAGCTACATTTACCCCCAGTGAAGCCATTATTGGCATTAATATTAGTGTTACTTTATCGCCTACACCTCCACTTGAATGTTTATCTACTACTGTTCCTAGGTCAGATAAGTCTAGCATTTCTCCTGAAGATGCCATTGCTAGAGTCATGTTTGTAATTTCTTCTTCGTCCATTCCATTAATATATATTGCCATTATTAATGCAGCTGCTTGGTAGTCAGCTATTTCACCATTTGTGTAGCCTTTTATAAAATATTCTATTTCTTCTTTGTTTAATTTTTTATTATCTCTTTTTTTCTCTATTATTTCTAATATATTCATTTGTTTACCTCTACTTTTTATTTTTGTAATATAAATTCCCATAAAGCTTTCTTTCTGCCTTTTCTAACTGTTATGCTTTCATTTAAAGCTATAATATTCCATTCCTTAGTTAGTATGTCGAATTGTTCTTTATCAAATAATCGCTTATATCTTCCACTCATATAATAAAAGTTTTTTTCAATTTCTTGAGTGTCCTCTTTTATATATTCTTCATTTTTATCAGAATTTACTCTTCCTACAAATAGTCCATTGGGTTTTAATATTCTATTTATTTCATTAAATATTTTTATTGTATTTTCCATATCAAAATAATGTATTGATAAATTGGCATTAATTAAGCCTACTGAGTTATCCTTAAATGGTAATTTTTCCTTAATATCTATTTGCATTGTTTTACCATTTGGTATTAACTCTTCTAATTTATTTAATGCTCTTTTTGAAAAGTCACAAGATATAACATCAAATCCTTTATCTAATAGCCATTTTGTATCTTGCCCTATTCCGCAACCTAAATCAATTGCATTTTTACATTCAACTTTATTTATCTCTTCTATATATTTTTCCATCCAACTATCTTGTATAAAGTCTGCTTTGTTGTTATCTATAACATCCTTCCAGTATTCATTATTCCAAAATTCTTGACTATTATCTTGCATAAGATTTTCTCCTTTTAATTAGTATCACTGCAATTTTAACATAAGTACTAGAAAAAAGAAAGTACATTCTTTTCCTTTTAAATTTAATTTATTTGCTATTATATTTAATATTGTAGACTTTCCTGAACTATTATTTCCATATAGTACAGTTATATTGTCGAATACAAATATATCTGGTTCTTTGCTTTTCAGCACATTAAAAGGATATATGTTTGGATTTTTTACATTACTTTTATTTAATTTGAATGTTTTAGATATATCATATTAACTCCTATTTTTACTTTTTAATTTTATATTTTTTTATGATTTCATACATGACTAATTTTTATATGTTTTATTTTCAGTTGTACGATATTTTCGTACAACTGACTTTATATTTTACTTAAATTTCTTTTTTTATCTGTTCAATAACTTTTGATTCACTTATATAGGTTTTAGCCTATTTGAAAAAGCACTCTTTAATGCTTCTAGCATTTGCTCACTTCTCAATTCTCTTTGTTTTTTATCTTCTATAA
Source organism: uncultured Clostridiaceae bacterium (assembly GCA_949902805.1). GTDB lineage: Bacteria > Bacillota > Clostridia > TANB77 > CAG-508 > UMGS1663. The sequence continues at coordinate 33,564 of CATLDI010000008.1, read as the reverse complement.
ATTCTTCTACTGTCCATTTTTTTAGTCTTGATATAGCTAATTTTTTGTTTTCATTTAATAAATCAATAATATTTTTTATCATAACTATCTCTTCATAAGTTATTTCACTTCCAGATAAAAATTGAGTATCTAACATAAATTCATACTTAACTTCTTTTTCTAAACAAATCGGTTTGGCGATTATAATCATACTTCCAATTTCTACTAAAAAGTCACATGAACTGAAGTTAGTTTTTACTTTATAGCTTTCTATTGTATTTTTACTAATTTCTTGTTTTAAATCTCTCAAGTTCATATTATCACCTCCATAGTTATTTTGTATAGTGTCAGTTATATTAACAACCTATATTCTCCATTTTTAATTTTCTTGAGCATATTTAGCTTATTAAGTTCTTTAAAAATTCTATTAATACTAGAATTTGATATTTCTAATGATTTTGATATTTCGCTTTGTTTCTTTAATATTAATTTATTTTCATTTGCGATTAGATGTAAATATATTAGAACTTTACATTGTTTTGAATTAAATTTATTTAAAAATTTTAATAGTTGTTTTCTTTCTAATAATATAATATTGTCTTTGTACTCTTTAGCCCTAAGATTTTTGAAAATTGAATATGAATATTTATGTGCAACTTTATTTTCTTCTCTTGGTATCCATTTTAATGTAAAACTGCAATTTTCTCTATTCATTTTATTTGACACTCTTTTATACGATTCTTTTATTTTATTGTATAACTCTATGTTTTTATTAAATATTTTTACTTTTCGTTCGTTATTTATAAAAAAATTTTTTGCAACTTCGCAATCTGTACTTATCTCAAATTCTTGAATGCTTTTATCTTTTATTATATTTGTTTCTATAATATTAATTGCTTGAAATATTGCAAATACTTCGCATTCAGTTGAGCTCTCTAATTGTATTTTACATTTTTTTGCAAAAGCTTTTATTATTTTTTTCTCTTGTATGATAACAATGGCATACGTAGCAATTTTAGTTTTACAATCAAAACTAGCATCTGTAAAAATTTCATATGTTTTTTCTTCTTTCAATTATTATCACACTCCTTTTATATTGAGTTATATATATTTTTATCTTAATTTTATCGTTCTTTTTTTATTTAACTAGTGTATATTTTTTTATTTAATTTCTATTTTATTGAACTTGTATTCTTTTTAATTCTAAAGTTTCATAATTTGTTCTCTTTCTATTTCACTAATACTCTTCTCTGGCTTTGGTAATTCTTCTGGCATCGTTCCTCCTATATCTTTTATTGCTTTTCTTACAGTCGCTCCTACTGTGTAATGCGTTTTATTGGCTTCTTCTTTTGTTTTTACATTTTCTCTTTTTAATTTTGCTTCTGTTTGTGTTATACGAAATAAATTTGCTGCTAGCTCTTCACTTCCCATAAAATCAAGTATCTTTTCTTTTGGTTTTAAGTTCTTTTTTATATGTATATCTTCTGCTGTTAATCCTCCATATAGCCCTTCGTAGCCTGAATTCTGAAATTCTGCATATTCTTTATTTGTTATTACTCCTGCATTTCGAGCTGCTTCTAACAGCATTTGGTTCCATTGTTTTACATTTCCACGAATTACTAATCTTTTATTGTCTTCATCTAATTCGTTGAAATAGTCTGCTACTTCTTGTCTTCTTGTTTGAATTGCAAAATATGTTTGTCCTAGTGCAATTATTTCTTTTCTTGGATCTCCATTTTGTACAATTAGGTAGCAAGCATATCTTGAAAGTTCATAGTCTAGTAGCTCTCTTATAGTATTACTGCCTATTTCAACCATTTTCCTGACCTCAGGAAAATGGTCTAATATTTCATATCCACTATTCCTACAAGCTAATTTTGCTCTATTGATAACCTTAGCAAAATTTTCCCATTTTTTATATTGTAAAACCTCACTTAAATCTCTAGCACTCCAATATTCTGTACCATCTTCTCTTTTTCTTTTGATTTGTTCAAAGTTCTTGTATTCTTCTGCTTGTAAATTGCTCACTATGACCATCTCCTTTTTATATTTCGATCATTTTACTAAACATTTGTTTATATGTCAAGTACTTTTTCATATAAAAAATAGAAGTACATCTGTACCTCTATCCTTCTTGTTTTTTCTCCATTTTGTTCCAATTAAATGTACCATAACTATCACTAATAAGTAGTATAAATGGTTCAATTACCATAGGAACAAATAATAGATTTCCTGAAATTAATGGTAACCCCCATAATATAATTAATATGATGTCATTTATTAAATAAAATATAAAACAATATTTACTCCTTCTTACTAATAGATATATTGCTAAAGAGCTTGCTATCATAGAAAAGGTTGATACTATTAATTCGTTTGTATTAAAAATTTTTAATATATAATATAATCCAATAAATGCTAGTACACTCACAATACATATCAATATCCATTCTTTTAATTTTATTTCATTAACTTCTACCGAATCAGTTTTATTATTTTTATGTGTTAACCATGAAATAATTCCTCCTATGGACATTGGTAGCATAATAATCATATAAAATATTACTTCTCCATAATATCTATTAATATATGAAATATATGAGTATAGTAAACATACTAATATACTAATAAATTGACTTTCTACTTTTCCTTTTGCTTGTAGCATAGCAGTTACAATACTTAAAATTGAACAAATCATAGTTAATATTGCACTTTTAAAAATACATCCAAATACAATAACTCCTATTGTTCCTAGTAATACTAACATCTTTTCAAATTTATTCCATGACTTAAAATATTCTTTTACCATTTACATTCCTCCATCTACTTTTATTATTGTACCATTAATATTCTATGCTATTTCTTCTATAAAATCTTTTTGTAATAGTTTCATGTGTTTTGTAAACTATTGATAATATATCACAAATTAGCAATAGTTCATAGCATTTTGCTAATATTTATACTTATATTTTTCTAATACTAAATTATTATTTATTCAAATCTTATAATTTTGATAGGATATATACCAAGCCACTTTTTACTATAGCTTATGCCCTTGCAAATATTATGTAGATGTGATATACTATTTTTGATATTTATTTAAATGTTTTTTCTATTTTAATAAAGGGAGGAACTCTATGGAACGGAATAAACCTATTGTAGTAAGAACCGATCTACTTTCTTGTATCGTTACATTTATTAGCTCCATAATATTTTTTTATTTTGCTTTTGTTGAAGCATTATCAGTATTTGTATTTTTAGGAGTTTGCTTTTTGATAATTACTTTTCTTATGTATCAAGATAAGTATATCATCTATACCAATGAAGTAAATAGTGGTTACTTTTCAATTAAAATTGATAAAAAAAGAACTAATACTTTTTCAATAAGTTCTACTACGTATCAAGTCAAGCATCCATTTATTATTATTTCAGATGGTCGTAATGCATTCATTGGTAAGAAATGTAATAAACTGGTTAGAGAATTAAAGAAATTAGGTATAAAAGAAGAAGAGCTCTCATGAGTTCTTCTTCTTTTTCTATTCATTTTCATTTTCTTCTTTTTCCTTCACACTATCAGATATCAATATAAATTTAACTTCTTTTGCTGTATTTTCATTTGCTTTACTAAAGTTTTTATATTCTTCTGATAATTCTTGCAATTTTTCTGCTCTTAGTGCTATGTCTTTTATGTCGGAATTTACAAATTCGCATATTTTGTTTATTGCTTCTTGGTTAAATGTTGTTATTCCTTGTGCTAGCTCTATGCTTCCTATATTTATTGTCGCTGCACCTTCTGTTAATGCATTTGAGCCATTTGTAAGTATTGTAGTTGATTCTTTTAGAGTATTTAAACCTTGCTCCATTTGTTTTGAACCTGCACTTAGTGCTGTTGTTCCTTTATTTAAGTTTTCTGTTCCAGTAGCTAATTTCTTTGAACCTTGTACTAATTTGTTTACGTTTTCTGGTAATACACTTGATGCATCATTTAATATACTTAATCCACTTGTTATTTGACTTACTCCAGTTTGAACTTCTGCCATTCCTGATGTTATTTTTTGAATGTCTTTTTTACCTTCTGTTTTTTTAGTATTTAGTTCTTTTAACTGAACATCTATATATTGTATTTTTGTATTATACTCTTTTATTGCCTCTTCATTTCCTTTTACTATTTGCTTTAATGTTGCAATTTGAGCACTTTGTGTTTCAGAATTTAATGTTGCAATTACTGAATTTAGAGCCATGTTTGTTTGTGTTAGCTTTGTTATTCCTTCTTCACAACTTGCTTTCATTGTATTTAAGCTAGTTTCTAAGTTTGAAATTGTTTCATTTAAGCTTCCTGCTAATGCATTTACACCTGTTACAAGCCCTGGAGTTTTTGTTTCTTTGTTATCATTTAAACCTGCTAATACTGCACTACTTCCATTGTATAGTTTATTTATATTTCCTGGCATGCTTGATAATCCTTCTCCTAATGCTGTTAAACCATTGCTTAGTTCTGTAGCTCCTGTGTTTAATTCTTTTGTGCCTGCTGTTACTTGATTTATTCCGCTATTTATTTCTTTATAGCTGTTACTCGCTTTATCTGTTCCTGCTTCCAATGCTTTCATTCCATTATTGAATTCTTGTGATTTTTCACTAAACTCAGTTGTACCTTCTTTTAAAGCATTCGCTCCATCTTCTATTTGTTTACTAACATTTTTTATTTCATCTACTTTTTTATATAATTCATTTAATTTGCTAAATGATATATTTTCATCTAATATTTTTGGCGTTACAAATGTTATTATATTATTTTGCTCAAATTTTGAAGTTTCCATTATTATTTCTACTTTGCTTGGTATTTCTATTTTTGTGTTAGAAATATTTAAACTCTCGTTCATTCCTGGCATAGCAATTCCAGCTATAATTGTTTTTGTTCCATCATTTATAACTTTTGCATTTTTTGCTTCTATGTTTTTATTTTGTGAATTGTCAAAATAGCTCATACATATTGCTGTAAATGGTGTATACATTGTTTGCTTTCTTCCATTTATTGTAACTTGGTGTTCATCGTTATTTTTATATTCTATTGTTATTTTTACATTTCCACTTTTTCCAGCTATTTCATCAGCTGATACTTCTTCTCCATTTAATTCATATTTTATTTTGCATTCTATTGGTAATTCTTTTTGGCTTTCACCTTGGTAATAGATATCTGAACCATTTGCATTCCAAATTAAATTTTCTCCATCTATTTTGAACTCTTCATCTCCATTTGTGTTTTCAAGGTTTATTAAATCTGTTAAATCATTTAATATTTGTTCCTCATTATCGTTTATTAAATGAGTGCTTACTATTGTTTTGTAATTTTCGCCTTTTGTATTTATTTTTGAATATACTGTTTCTTCTTTTGTGAATGCTAGTATAGGTGTGGTGTATGCTAGCATTGTGCTTAGTAGTAGTGTACTGGTTAGTTTTGTTATTTTTTTATTATTCATATTTATCATCCTTTCTTTTTGGAGGTCAGATGTCAGATGTCGGATGTCGGATGTCAGATTTTAGGGTAGTCTCTTCGAAGGGTAGATCGTCCAAAGTGTGCCCCCTACATTTTTGTTTTATTTTTTTGTTATTCGTTATCTTCTTATTGGGCAGACACAAGGCCTGCCCCTACATTTTGATTCCTAATTTCTGACATCTATCTTCTGACTTCCGACTTCCGTCCTCCGACTTCCGACTTCCGTCCTCCGACTTCTGACTTCCGTCCTCCGATTTCCGACTTCCGTCCTCTGACTTCTGACTTCCGTCTTCCGTCTTCTATTTTTCCATCTTCATCGTTGTTTTACATATCAACTTATCAAATATTATCAAAAATGCTGGTAATGCACATATTACTGTTATCATACTTATTATTGCTCCTCTTGACATTAGGGTACATAGGGAACCTATCATTTCTATTTTTGAGTATGCTCCTACTCCGAAGGTTGCTCCAAAGAAGCATAGTCCGCTTACTACTATTGAGCTTATAGAGGTTCCTAGTGCTTCTGATACTGCTTGTTTTTTCTCTTTTCCTTCTTTTCTTTCTCCTATATATTTTGTTGTTATTAGTATTGCATAGTCTATTGTTGCTCCTAGTTGTATTGTGCCTATTACTATTGAGGCTACAAATGGTAGGACTGTGTTTGTGTAGTATGGAATTCCCATGTTTATGAATATTGCGAATTCTATTACTGCAATTAGTATTACTGGTAATGATATTGATTTTAGAACAACTATCATAAGTATAAATATTATTGCTATTGAAACAATATTTACACTGTTAAAGTCGTGGTCTGCTATTTGCACTAAGTCTTTCATTAGTGGGCCTTCTCCTGCTAGCATTGCGTTTTCATCATATTGTTTTATTATATTATCTATGCTTTCTACTTGGCTGTTTAGTTCATCTGTTGCCATTTCATAACTTGAATTTATTATAATAATTTGATGTTTTTCACTTTCAAATATTTCTTTTATTTCTTCTGGTATTGTTTCTTTTGGTATTCCTAAGCTTTGTATTTTTGAAGAACTTAAAGTCCATTCTATTCCATCTAACTCTTCTATTTTGTTTATCATTTCTTCTACTTTAGAATTTGGTAAGTTTTTGTCTACTAATAGTAACTCAGTTGATACCATTCCAAATTTTTCTTTTAATTCATTATTCGCTGTTACACTTTCTAAAGTTTTTGGTAATGATTTATCTAAGTTGTAGTAAACTTTAGTATTTTTATAACCATAAAATGCTATTGGTAACATTATAATGAATATTATTGCTATTAATTTGTAGTGTTTTATTATTAGTTCTTTTACTTTCGTAAATTTAGGCAATATTTCCTTATGTTTTGTTTTTTGTATTAAATTATCTAACTCAAGTATCATTGCCGGTAATACTGTAACTACACTTATTACTCCTAAAAATACTCCTTTTGCCATTACTAAGCCAATATCTCTTCCTAGTGTTAAGTTCATACTACATAATGCTAAAAATCCTGCTATTGTTGTAAGTGAACTTCCTATTACTGATACTAGTGTTTTTGTTATCGCATTTGCCATTGCTTGTTCTTTATTTTGGCACTCTTCTTTTTCTTGCATATAGCTATGATATAGGAATATTGCAAAGTCCATTGTTACTCCTAGTTGTAAAACTGCACTTATTGCTTTTGTTATGTATGAAATTTCTCCAAGCATTATATTTGTTCCCATATTATATAAAATTGCTATTCCTATGTTTAGTAATATTATAACTGGTACTGCATATGAATCTAGTGCTATTTCCAATACTAAAAGACAAAGTAATACTGCTATTATTACATATATTGCTACTTCTGAGTCTGATAAATCTCTAGTGTCTATTACTGTAGATGTCATTCCACTTATTTTGCACCTTTGGTCTGTTATATCTCTTAATTCTTCTACTGCTTTTACTGTACTGTCTTCTGATATCCCTCCTTTAAATGTAACTAGCATTATAGTAGAATTTTCTTTATATACTTTATCTTTTATTTCATCTGGCAGAATTTCCTTTGGAATGCTTGTTCCTATGACATCTGCTATACTTGCTACTTTTTGTACGCTTTCTATCTCTTTTATTTTATTTTCTAGTTTTATAATATCTTTTGTGCTCATATCATCCACTATAATAATAGAAAATGCTCCCATACTAAAATCTTCTGATAGTATTTTTTCGCCTTTTATTGTTTCTATGTCACTTGGAAGATATACTAATATGTCGTAGTTTATTCTTGTTGCTTTCATTCCTATTACTCCTGGAATTAATAATAATAGTGCAATTATTAGAATTGCTTTTTTGTATTTACATACAAATTCTCCAAATTTATGCATATTTATTCTCCTTTCGTTTTATGACTATTGGTCACTTTAGGTTTTATTGTACTACTTTTATGACCGTTAGTCAATATTTTTATAGAATTTTTTACATTTTTAATATTAGAGTATTACACTTCACAGTACCTCTATTAAAATTCGCTCCTAGTAAGTAATAAAGGCTGTAAATTATAACAGTAGAGTAGTCAGAAAGTTTGAAATATAAATGATTTTTAGATGTTAATGTGTGAATTAAAATAATTTTAGAAATTCTTTGCGAAATTTTTGGAAAATGTTCGTGGCGTTCCTTTATTTTAAAGGAACGAGCACAGAAAGGGTGCCGAAAATTGAGTATAGAAGTTCTTAAATTTTTTAATGAACCGTTAACATCTAAAAATCATTTATATTTCAAACTTTCTGACGGCTTATTTAACACATCAAAACTTCTTTAATAAATATATTGACCAATCGTACAAAATATGTCATAATGTGGGTAGGGGGAAAATGAGATATGGAAAAAGATAAGGAAAATAGATTATTAGATACTGCTTTTAAATTATTTACTGAAAAAGGCATAACTGATACATCAATTCAAGAAATTGTTGATAATGCTAATGTTGCTAAAGGTACTTTTTATATATATTTTAAAGATAAATATGAAATACGAGATATTCTTATTTCTAGGAAGGCAACTAAATTGTTTACTGACGCTGTTGAAAAGCTTAATAAAAATTATATTGAAAACTTTCCTGATCAAGTTATTTTTGTTATAAATTATATAATAGATGAACTTAATAAAACTCCTACTTTACTCAAGTTTATTTCCAAAAATTTGTCTTGGGGAATATATAACCAAACTGTTCATAAACTTTGTGAAGATAGTGAAAATAATGAAAATGGTTTTTATAGGTTGTTTTTAAAAAATGCTGAAGAGTATGGTTTAAAAGACCCTGAAATAACTTTGTTTATGATTGTTGAGCTTGTGAGTTCTACTTGCTATCATTCTATTTTGTATAAGAAACCTGTAAGTATTGAAGAATTTAAGCCTTATTTGTATGATACTATTAGAGGTTTTATAAAAAATAATATTAATAAATAGAAAAAACCACGGAAAATATTAATTTTCCGTGGTTTTTTCTATTTTTATTGAAATGATTCTAATAGCTCAATTATTTCGTCAAGAGTTTTTCCTTTTCTTAGTTCATCTACATTTTTAAGTTCTTCATAATCAAAACGTTGCTCTGCTAATTCGATAAATTTATTTAAATATGGCTTTATTTTTATAGTTACACTATATGTTGGCATATTTTCAAGCCGAACACTATACATATTATTTTCAAGCCAAATATTACTTTTTGTTTCAATCACTCTTGCTTCTACTATAGCACTGATTGAGTCTGTTATTTGAATTTTAGTACTATTAGCCTTTGCTAATTCTTTTAGTTTAGGCACTTCCTCAGTTTCTCCTAAATCTTTAAGAAATTTATCGTATTTCTTTTCATTTTCGTTATATACGTCTTTAGCCCAATATCCTCTATAAGCTACTATATCATTTTCTCCTATTATTTGTTTAATCAATTGTTTATGATTAATTGTTCGTTCTAATCTGTACACTTTGTCTGATATAGTAATTTTAATTTTAATATTCACACTAGGAACATTGAATTTTAGTCTCATATAAGCCTTTTCTGATTCATAAATACTACTTTTAATAATTGCATGTTCTAAAATTGTTACTTTTCTTTTTTTCGAATCTTTCAAGGTATATTCATGATTTATGCAATTTGAATATTGCCGATAAAATATTTCATTTTCTTTTTCAAATCCTTCTGGAGTATTCAAAATTGGATAATATACTTTTATAGTTCTGTCACTTGGGCTATAATAATCGCTGTTATAATCTGCCTCTACTTCCTTTACTTCATATAAAAGATTTACAAATTTTTCTAATAATTCAGTTTCAATCTCTTGTTGCAATTCTATTTCTTTTTCTTGAAGCCTTTTTAATTCTGCTGATTTTTGAAACAAATCCATACTTTTTCCTCCTTTAAATAATTTTATTTAACTTCTGTTGCCATCTTTTAACGTAAAAAGGATACATACACTTTTTCATTGCTTAGTATAACATACATTAACATAAATTTCAATGCTTTCATGTTATTTTATAACACTATATAATTTTTCATCTATCTTCTCTTTAAAAAGTTCCCCTAATAATTCAGGCTCATTTATTAATTTTTCTTTTTTACTTTTATCTAACTTCTTTATTGCATATTCTAATTTTGATGCTAAAGATTTATTCTCGGTTTCCCATGCCATTTCTAGCTTTTTAGCTTTATGAGACTTTGTATATTTTGCACATTTTTCATCTTTAGTAAAATGTTCATTAAGCCTATGTTCTAAATCTTTTGCTATTCCTGTATAAATTGAGTTATCTTCACATCTTAACATGTATATATAGTACATTTTATTTTTCCTTTTCTATTTTTTTATGTATTTTTTCAATTCATTGTAGAAGTTTTCTCTAGTTCCTAGCATTATCACAATAATCTTTTTATCTCCATTTTCATAAATTCCATAAGAAATTTCATAATTTGTTCTATCATAAAATACATCATATCCATATATTCCTGTTAAGTACCCGCTTCTTAGCTTGTCCTATATATGGATTTTGTGATAATTTTAGAATTGCTTCTTTAAACCTAAGTTTTAATTTCTTATCCTTTATTTTCTTTAAATATTTTTCAGCTTTTGTGGAAAAATGAACTTCATACATATTAGTCCTCCTCGCCAAAAATATCTTCCATTGTTGCATATTTTTCTGGTTCTTCTGCAACCTTATCCATTTCTTTTACCATTTCTTTTGCTGCATATTTTAGTTCATTTCTTCTTTTTTTAAATTCCTCTAATATTTCTTCTTTTTTATATCCTTCTTCTATAATATCTTTTAATATAAATTCTGAATATTCATCTAAGGAATTATCTTTGACAGGTTTTATAACTATGCTATTATCTACCATCATGCATTCAACTTCATCTCCAATGTTTAGTGCATTATAATATTCTATTGGAATTGTTATTTGTCTTTTTACAGACACAGATATTTTCTTAGGTTTCACTTTAGCTTTCTCCATTTCTATAACACTCATGTTTTCATCTCCTTATATTATATTCATTTATTACTATTTTATACCAATTTCATTGTAACAAAGAAACAAAGAATTGTCAATTGGGTTGTATATAAATAAAAAATATGCCAACTTTTATTATTTGACATATTTTATCATTATAAGAAGTATCCATTTTTATAGATTTTTTTAATTGACTTCTCTATCAATAATTATACACTTCATTTGGAAATTGACTTTTATATAATCTTTCTTCTTTTTTTATGGAATATGATACAAACCAAATACTAAAAATTATTAAAAAGACTAATAATATTGTTCCTATTATAGCTATAATTCTATTTTTTAATATTAAAGAAATTATTATTAATATAGTTGCTATGCATAGTATTGCAAACATCGTATATAAAAGTATCATAATTATATTTCCTTCCTTATTATATTCTTAACAAAACTTAGTCTGTGTAGTGGGCATATCCCATATTCTTTTATTGCTTCTATGTGGGCTTTTGTTCCATAGCCTTTGTGTTTTTCGAAACCATACTGTGGATATATCTCATCCCATTGTCTCATTATTCTGTCCCTTGTTACTTTTGCTATTATTGAAGCTGCTGCTATTGAATAGCATTTTGCGTCTCCTTTTATTATTGAGGTATATGGTATTCCGAATTGTATCTATTCCATTTAAGGCATCTACTATTATTCTATCTGGTCTTACACTTAATGCTTTTACTGCTTCAGTTAAACCTTCTTTTGTTGCATTTAATATATTTATTCTGTCTATTTCTTTTTGATCTATTATTCCTACTCCCCATGCTATTGCTTCTTCAGTTATTTTTTCGTATAAAGCTTCTCTTTTCTTTTCTGATACTTTTTTGGAGTCATTTACTCCTTCTATTATTGAATCTTTTGGCATTATTACTGCTGCAACTACTACTGGCCCTGCCAAAGGTCCACGACCTGCTTCATCTATTCCACATATGTATTCTATTCCTTGTGAATGTAGGTTTTCTTCTATTTGTTTTAATTCTGTTAATCTTTGTAATTCTTTTTCCTTCATTTTTTACCTCTATTTTTCTGTATGTTCCAAAATTTCAGTTAATGTATAGTGCATTTCTTTTTCTATTTCTATTCCTTTTGAATAAATTATTTCATAAGTTTTATAATTTACTATGTAATATTCTCCTTTTAGGTTATCTTGCAAATTTAGTTCGTTTAAAGTTTCTGAATTTATTATATAATATTTATCAAAATTTTCTTCTTCGGCATTTATTACATTATTATCTGTTAAAATTTTCACTTTCTCGTCTTCCAAATTCTCTGAAACTTTTAAGCCCTTTAATGGGTTTTCTTCACTGTTCATTTCATTTTCTTGTCCAATTACTTTTATTTTTCCTTGAACTAATAACATGTCTGTTTTTAAGTTTTCTATCTTTCCTTTTCCGTGTTTCTTTTAATATAAAGTTTATTCCTAAATATCCTATAACTATTATTATAACTATCCAAATAACTAGCGTTATATGAGTCATTGCATTTTCTTTTTTCATTTTCCTCACATTTCCTTTCTTTCTATATTCTTAGGAAAGTCATCCGTGATAGCGGTGAGTTTCCTTAGAAGATAGTCATGGAAGAATTAGATTTTCTTAGCGAAGTATGAGCTTAGAAAATTTTATTCTTGTTTTTTATAACCTTATTATATATGTATGTTTTTATAAAATCAACAGAATTGTCACACAATTTTCACAATTTTGTTGTAAGATATGATAAAATATGTGTAAAATAATAATGATATGTTTGAAAGGAATGAATTTTATGGATGAGAATAAGAATTTTATTGAAGGTGAAAAAGTAGAAGAAGTTAAGAATACTACTACAAATACATTTAATAATACAAACTCTAGAACTAATTATAGACCTGTATCTGAGTTTACTGTTAAAAGTAAAAAAGAAAATAAATCTGGTTTTGGCAAAACAATTGCAGTTCCATTTATTTCTGGTATAGTAGGTGGTGCTTTAGTTATTGGTACTTGTTTTGGAGTTCCTAGTATTAAAAAAGCTATTATGGGAGCTGGTAGCAATTCTTCTAATAGTACTACAAATTTTTCTAATACTTATACAGGTGTTAACACAGATTTAGTTTCTTTAAAAGAGTATTCTGAAACTGGTGTCTCTGTTGCAGCTAAAATACTTCCTTCTGTTGTAGGTATTACGGTTGAATTTCCTGTTAACTCTATTTTTAGCAGAGGTTCTACAACTACTACTGGTGAGGGTTCTGGAATTATTATATCTGAAGATGGATATATTTTGACAAATAACCATATTGTAAGTTCTAGTTCTAGCTCTTCATCTTCTTATTATACAGTAGGTGATGCAAGCAAGGTCGTAGTATACTTATTTAATGATGAAACACCTTATGATGCAACTATAATAGGCACAGATGAACAAACTGATTTAGCTGTTATTAAAATAGATAAAACTGGTTTAACTGCTGCTGAACTTGGAGATTCTGATAGTATTCAAGTTGGTGAATTTTCAATGGCTGCTGGTAACCCTTTAGGAATGCAAAGTAGTATTTCTTCTGGAACTATAAGTGCTGTTAATAGAGAGGTTTCAGCTGATGGTAAGACATATGCATTAATTCAAACAGATGCTGCTATAAATGCTGGTAACAGTGGTGGTGCATTAGTTAATAGTAAAGGTCAGGTTATTGGAATTAACACCTTAAAACTTTCAGGAACTGGTATTGAAGGTATGGGGTTTGCTATTCCTATAAATAGTGCAAAACCTATTTATGAACAACTTATAGAGTATAAAAAAGTTAAAAGACCTTATATTGGTATTGGCGGAAGAGATTTATCAGAAGAACTTGCAAAAGCTAATAATTTAGTAGTTGGTATTTATATAACAAGCATAGAAGAATTTTCTGCCGCAGAAAAAGCTGGGCTTAGAATTGGTGATGTTATTATAGAAGCTGATGGAACAAGTATTAAGACTATGAATGAATTAAATGAAATTAAAAATAAGCATGCCATTGGTGATAGTATGAGGATTAAGATTAATAGAAATGGTAGTGAGAAAGAAGTGGAAATTACTCTTCAAGAACAGTGAAATGTTTTACCCACCAAATACCCAAAAAGTATTAGGTTCTTTTGGGGTAACTTCTAACTAAAAACATCACGTATTAAAATATAATTAATACGTGATGTTTTTAGTTTACCTTGTTATAATGATTTCATCCTCTTCACTTTCAATTTGTTCTTCGTTAAGTTTTTGCATCATCTTTTGTATTCTTCCTTCGTTTTCGTCCATAAATTTTAGAGAATGTTCTCTAGTAACTCTACTAGCAATCTTTTGCATTTTTTTAATGCCCTTTTCTTCCATTCCTTTTCCTCCTAACATTTGTTTTAGAGAATCCATACTTCTATCATTATTGTATAGTTAATATACCATATTTTATTTCAACTTTCAATACTTATGTTATCATTTACCCCTAAACAACCTAGCCTACTATTTTATCGCCTAATACTTTTCCACCTAATATGTGAAAATGTATATGCATTACTTCTTGTCCTGAATCTTTTCCGCAGTTTGCTATTACTCTGTAACCTGCTTCTTTGAAACCTTCTTTTTCTGCTATTTTATTTATAGTAGTATATATTTTTCCGATTAGTCTTTCGTCTTCTTCTTTTAAATCTGTTAGCATTGATATATGCTTTTTAGGTATAACTAGTATGTGTATTGGTGCTGCTGGGTTTATATCGTGAAATGCTAATACTTCTTCATCTTCATATACTTTGTTTGCTGGAATTTCTCCTTTTATTATTTTACAAAAAATACAATCTTCCATTTTTATCCTCCTAATATCTTAAATATATTAACAATTATATTACAAATTATATAAAAGTCAATTAATTACACTATTAATTTATCTTTAAAAACTGTTTACTTTTTGTTTTCGCCATGTCATAATATTTATGTAAATTTGTGACTTTTAAACTCTATATTTAACTAAAAGGAGGGTTTATATGATTACTTATAGCGATGTATCTGCAAAGTGGTGGGCTGATCAGATTCGTGCGAATCGGAAAGAGGCTAATAGAAAGACTACTAAGAAATGCTACATTAATGAATTTGAAGAACTTTTAGCTAGTACTATTCAGGAGACTGTTAACAAAAACAATTCAATGTATTTGTCTTGTGAATATTCTCCTATCGGAGTTCTTCATGACATTGCCATTAAGTGCCACTTAGGCTTAGATTTGGACTTATTCCCTAGCAAGGTAAAAATGAATATATCTAAAACTGAGGTATCGGTAAAAGCTGGATATGGGGAACCTTTTGAAAAGATTTTCGCAAATAATTAAGTATGTAAAGCAATAAGAGAAGTTCAAAATTTGAACTTCTCTTATTGCTTTTTAGATTAATTTCTCTATATTTTTTAATTACTCTTTTTTCTTTCCTGCATATAATAACATACTTTTGTTACTAATTTATCAGGCACTATTTTACTGCTTATTTTGGCTAGTTTTATGGTTAAACCTGGCAGAATTAAAAATTTACCTTTTATAGTTTTATCTATAGCATATTTTGCAACATACTCACTTGAAAGCCCTTTTAAATTAAATTTAACATTTGCTACATTATTAAAATTGGTGTTTACTGGTCCTGGGCATAGTACACTAATTGTAACATTTGATTTGTCTTTTTTTAGTTCTTCTCTTACCGCTTCTGAAAGTTTTATTATATAGCTTTTAGTTGCGTAATATGTTGCCATTAGTGGTCCTGACATAAAACCTGCAATTGATGCTACATTTAATATTCTTCCTTCATTTCTTGCGATCATATCTTTTAAAAATAATTTCATTAATATATGAACTGCTTTTATATTTGTGTCTATCATTGATAAGTCTTTATTTACATCTGTGTCAGTAAATTTACCAAAGTCTCCGAAACCTGCGTTATTAACTAATAAATCTATGTGCTCATATTTTTCTTTTACTTGTCTATATAAGCTTTTACATTCATCTACTTCTGATAAATTTGCTGTAATTATACTTACGTTTGTTTTTAATTCTTCTTTTAATTTTAATAATTTTTCTTCATTTCTAGCTGTTATTATTAGGTCATAGCCTAAATTACTTAAGTATCTTGCTATATCTCTTCCTATTCCAGAAGATGCTCCTGTTACTAATGCTAACATTTTTGTTTCCTTTCTATAATAAAAGGCACGGTGCCCCGTGCCCCTACATTTCCAACCTCTAACTTCTAACCTCTAATCTAATATTGCCTTTATACGTCTTACTCCTGCTGAGCTTGCTTCTTCTTTTTTGATTTTGAAGTGTCCTAACTCTTTTGTATTTTGTACATGTGGTCCTCCGCATAGTTCTTTTGATACGTTTCCTATAGTATATACTGTTACTACATTTGGATATTTTTCTATGAACATGCACTCTGCTCCTGAGTCTATTGCTTCTTGTTTGCTCATTTCTTCTACTGTTACTGGTATTTCTTGTTTTATCCATTCATTTACTAGGTCTTCTACTTTTTGTTTTTCTTCATCTGTTAATTTATGGTCACAGTTGAAGTCGAATCTCATTCTTTCTACTGTTATGTTTGAGCCTCTTTGATGTACATCTTTACTTATTACTTGTTTTAGGGCTGCATTTAAGAGGTGTGTTGCTGTATGATATTTTGTTTCTACTTCTCCATCTCCTGCTAAGCCACCTTTAAATCTTTGTTCTGAACCTGCTCTTGATTTTTCTTGATGTTCTTTAAATTTTTGTTCAAAACCTTCTTTATCCACTGTTATTCCTTTTTCTTCTGCTAGTTCTACTGTTAGTTCTAGTGGGAAACCGTATGTGTCGTATAGTTTGAAGGCTAAGTCTTTATTTAGAGTTGTTCCTTCTAAATTTGATACTATTTTTTCAAATTCTCTTAAACCTTTTTCTAGTGTTCTATTGAATTTTTTTAATTCGTTTGTTAATACATCTAGTATTACTTCTTTATTTTTTTCTAGTTCATCATAATATTTTGCGTATTTTTCTATTATCATTAATGCTAAAGTTCTTTCAAAGCCACTTTCTAAGTCTATTCCTATTTTTTTAGCATGACGTATCATTCTTCTTATTAATCTTCTTAATATATATCCTTGGTCTGTGTTTGATGGTTTTATTCCTGAGTTATCTCCTGAAATAAATACTGCTGTACGTATATGGTCTGCTATTATTCTTATGCTTTTTGCGTTTTCTTCATAGGCCGTCTTTGACATTTCTTCTATTTTATCTACTACATCTTTCCATATTGATGTTAAATAGTTATCGTCTACACCTTCTAGTATTGCTACTGTTCTTTCTACTCCCATTCCTGTATCTACGTTTTTATGTGGAAGTTCTGTTACTGTTCCATCGCTATGCTTTTCATATTGCATAAATACGTTGTTCCATATTTCTACCCATCTTTCATCTTCTGGGTCGTGTTTTACTGGAACTGGGTCGTTGCTTCTCCAATAGAATATTTCTGTATCTGGTCCACAAGGTCCTACTTCTCCTGCTATCCAAAAGTTATTATCTTTATCTAAGTAGCTTATTCTTTCTGATGGAATACCTAAACTTTTCCATACATTTGCTGATTCTTCATCTCTTGGAACTTCATCATTTCCTTCAAATACTGTTACTGCTAGTTTTTCTACTGGTATGTTTAATACTTTTGTTAAAAATTCAAAACTCCATGTAATAGATTCTTTTTTGAAGTAATCTCCTAAACTCCAGTTTCCTAACATTTCAAAAAATGTATGATGTGTTTTATCTCCTATTGATTCTAAGTCATTTGTTCTTATACATTTTTGATAATCACAAAGACGTGTTCCTAATGGGTGCTTTTGCCCCATTAAATATGGTACTAACGGTTGCATTCCTGCTGTATTAAATAGTACACTTGGGTCATTTTCTGGCACTACTGGTGCTGATGGTATTTGAACATGTCCATTTTCTACAAAGAAATTTATATATAAATCTTTTAAATTTGCTTTCTCCATTTTTTCCTCCTATTATTTTCTATAACATTATTTGAAATTATATTACAATCAGGCTTAAAAATCAAGGTTTCTGGTTAATTATTTTAACTAAAAAGCTGAAGTTCAATTTTGAACTCCAGCTTTTTTATATTTAATCTTCAATACCTAATTCTTCTAATGCTTTATATATAACATTATCTGTAAAGGTCGACTTCATTTCAATTATTTGAGGTATGTCTATCCCTACTTTTGAAATAACACAATAGCATGCCTTAAGAAGTCTTTCACATCTTGTAGTATCATATTTTTTTCCTTCTTTGGCTTCATATACCATGTATCCATCTGAAATTTTTTCTATACATATTGCATTTTCTTTATACCCGTTCATAGAAAAATTTTCTTCTGAAATGTTATTAGCTATCAAAATATCCCGTAAAATCTCCTTCAAATCAATTTTTCTCATATTTTTTCCTCCTTACTTAAGAATTGGTTTATCTATTACTTTCTTAAAACTTTTTCTATTATATATTAACCCATTCAATATGTCAACTTATTTACTTTTTCCTACTAATTCTAAATTTTCTATTTTTTCAATTTTAACTTTCTCAATTGTATTTTCTATTTCTCTATATGGTACTTTTACAACCATATAATTAGTAGTATGGCCTTTTATATAGTCCCCTTCTTTTTCTTCAAATAGAACTTCTACTTCTTTTCCTATATATCTTTCATTATGTTCTATTTCATTTTTATTAGATAGCTCTATTAACCTTCTACTTCTTTCTTCTTTTAATTTTCCATCTATTTGATTTGCCATTACTGCTGCCTTCGTTCCTTTTCTTGGTGAATATTTAAATATATGCATCATATAAAAATTTATATCCTTTAAAAATTGATATGTGTTTTCAAATTCTTCATCTGTTTCTCCTGGGAAGCCTACTATTATATCAGTTGTTAATGCTACATTTGGATATGCTTTTTTTAGAAGCTCTGCGCTTTTCTTAAACTCTTCTGTAGTATACCTTCTATTCATTCTTTTTAAGGTTTCATCACATCCGCTTTGAAGTGATAAGTGGAAGTGGTCACATATTTTTTCTAGCTTTGTTAGCCTTGCTAAAAATTCTTCTGTTATTATTGTTGGTTCTATTGAGCTAAGCCTTATTCTTTTAATTCCTTCTATTTTATTTATTTCTTCTAATAAATCTATTAAGCCTATATTCTCTTTAAAATCTTTTCCATAAGAAGCAACGTGAATACCTGTTATAACTACCTCTTTTATTCCTTCTTCTGCAATTGCTTTTACTTCTTCCACAATACTTTCTATTTTTCTACTTCTTACATGGCCTCTAGCATATGGAATTATACAGTAGCTACAAAACCTATCACAACCATCTTGAACTTTTACTACTGCTCTTGTTTTTTCTGTGTATGAAGTTGTTCCAAAGTCTAAGAATTCTTTTTGATACATTACGTCTGTTACCTTTCCATTAGTTAGGTTCCCAAAAGGGACAGATTTCTCATTTGGAAACGTCCCCAATTGGAAATTTTCGATGTAGTCGGCTATTTTGTTTTTTTCGTTTGTGCCATATATTAGGTCTATTTCTGGTATTTTTTCTAGTTCTTCTTTTGCTACTTGGGCATAACAACCACAAGCAACTACTAAAGCATTACTATTTATTTCTTTTACTCTTCTTAACATTTGCCTTGATTTTCTATCTGCCATGTTTGTTACTGTACAGGTGTTTATTATATATATGTCTGCTTTTTCTTCGAAAGCTACTATTTCATATCCTTTTTTCATAAATTGCTCTATCATTGCATTTGTTTCGTATTGATTTACTTTGCATCCTAGTGTGCAAAATGCTATTTTTTTCATTTTTTATTCCTCTCCCTTTTGTACTTTTCTTATTTTAACATAGTTTTTACAAATTTTAAAGAGCAAAATTTGATTTTTATGTCAATTCATGTTATAATTTAATTATCTATTAACATTTTTTGTATAGAAAAGGAGATTAAATTATGTGTGACAGCAAAAGAATTGTAACTGAAAATGAACGTAATGCAATATTTACGGTTTTAACTCCTGAAGAGTTCCTATTACTTGGGCGGTCTTTAAATGACCTTTGCACAGAATACAAAAAGGAGGGATCTTTACCTTTAGACACAGTTATTCCTATTTTAGGTATATGTCCAATTATTCCAAATACACATGATATAGATGCAAAACTTGAAACAATACTTGATAGGTGCAAATATGCAGATAAAGTACAGAGTATTGAGGATTTCTTTGAGTATGAGTTGCAGCATGATCACATTTAAACAAGAGCTTTGCTCTCGTTTTTCTTATGCAATAAAATGCTATACATATACATATTTATATTTTTTTGCCAATGTATTTCTTTTTTTCCATATTTATGCTATAATTATATTGTGAGTAATTTATATAAGGAGGTTTATTATGTGGTATGCATGGCTTATAATCGCTGGAGTGTGCTTTGTAATTGAAATGGCTACTGTACGGATTTTTCGTATTTTGGTTTGGTATAGGTGCACTTATTACTATGATTGTCAGTTTGTTTTGTTCTGATAATATATTACTCCAAGCTATTGTATTTTTAGTTTCTTCTGTAATATTATTATTTTTAACAAAACCTCTTGTTGATAGATTTACTAGAAAAGATAAAAAGGTTGAAACAAATGCATATTCTATAATTGGTAAAAAAGGGATTGTAATTCAAGATATTAATAATACAGTTGGAGTAGGACAAATTAAAATATCTAATGAAATATGGTCTGCAAAAACTGAAAATGATGTTACAATAGAAAAAGAAACTGAGGTTAAAATTATTAGAATAGATGGTGTTAAAGCAGTGGTAGAACCAATTGTAGTTAATTCAGAAATTACAAAATAGTTATTAATTAGAAGTTTGAAGTTAGAAGTTGGAAGTTGGAAAGTAGGGTAAATACTTTGAAGAATTTGCTCAAAATTCCAACATCTAACCTCCAACTTCCAACCTCTAAAAAATAAATGTCAGAAATCTAATCTGAGGTATTCCGACCTCTGGCATCCGACTTCTGACTTTTAAAACAAAAAAGGAGGATATTTTAATGGAAGGATTTATAGTTTTAATCGTTTTACTTGCTATTATATTATTAATTGCATTTAAAACAATCAAGGTTGTTAAACAATCTGAAGTTTATATTATTGAAAGACTTGGTAAATTTCATAAAATAGCTGATGCTGGTCTTACAATAATTATTCCATTTATTGACCATGTTCGTAGTATTGTAAGTTTAAAACAACAAACTATGGATATACCACCACAAGGTGTTATTACTAAAGATAATGTTACTATTACAATAGATACTGTAGTTTTCTACAAAATTACAGACCCTGCAAAAGCAGTTTATGAAATTCAAAGTTTAAAGAAAGGTATTGAATACCTAGCTATTACTACAATTCGTGATATTGTTGGTAAAATGGATTTAGATGAAACATTTAGTTCAAGAGATGCTATTAATGATAAATTAAGAGTAATACTTGATGAGGCTACTGACCAATGGGGATGTAAAATTGATAGAGTTGAAATTAAAGACATTACTCCACCAGCAGACATTAGAGATGCAATGGAAAAACAAATGAATGCTGAAAGAAATAAAAGAGCTCTAATTTTACAAGCTGAAGGTGAAAGACAATCTGCAATTACTCTTGCTGAAGGTAAGAAAGAAGCTGCTATATTAGAAGCAGAAGCTGATAAAGAATCTAAAATAAGAAGAGCAACTGGTGAGGCTGAAGCTATAAAAAAAGTAGCTGAAGCTAAAGCTGAAGAAATACATATGGTATATGAAGCAATGATGAAAGCTAAACCTGATGAAAAATTAGTACAATTAAAATCTTTAGAAGCCTTAAAAGATGTTGCAAATGGAGAAGCAAATAAAGTATTTATTCCATTTGACGCAACAAGTGCTTTAGGAAGCTTAGGTGCTATTACTGAAGTTGTCAAAGATGGTAAAAAAGCTAAAAAGGAATAGTTAAAAGAGGGACTTTACAGCCCCTTTTTTATTATATATTTGATTATTTGCATGGGACAAAATACATGGATGGAATATGTTCACTTACAGAGCCTGTAGGCACTTTCCAGTATACAGTTGAGTTTTTAGCTATAGGTAACATTATATTTTGTCTTATATAACCTCCCAGTGTATTCCCCACATAGGCAATTAATACGTCGTCAATATAAACCTGTATATTAGTACCATTTATTACTGCAATTGTTGGCATCATAATATATCCGTCATCTATAGCTGTATATTGATTTGTATTACTATTATGTTGTGTTATATCTATTAAATTTTTGTAGTTTGGTGCTATAAAGCTATTATTTTGTGTTGTAGCAATTTTTATTCCATCTATACTTGCTAATTGTAATGATGAATTTATTTCAAATTCGTATGGATATTCATTTAATTTTGTAAATATTGAACTTGGGTTTTTCCCTACTTCATATTTTGTATCTGCTACTTGGCTTTTTTCTGTTACATATTTTATTTCTTCATCTTCTTTTAATACTTCTGACAATTCTTTTAGTGTTTGCATTTCTTGTTTTTCTGCATATTTGTTCATTTGGGCTGTTGCTATTTTTAAATTTATTTTCTCTGTTGCTGTTTGTTTATTTGTAGCTTCTTTTGCTTGTTTTGTTTTTATGAATATACCATTACTTTCCAAACTAAAGTATATCGCTACACTCGCTAATATAATTAATACTATTATTGTTATTACTAGTGAAATTAGTGTTATTCCTTTATTTTTCCTTTGTTAATCACTCCTTTTATTTTATGTAATTATATATTTTGACTTCATAAAAGACAATAGATAACTTGTTTTTTGTTATTAACGTTTTTACATAATTTTACTCACATTTAATATACAATTAATTAAAAAGTGTCGGATATTAAGAGCATTATGTCAAAATATAACCAATAACATTTTATTCTAATATTGCTTTATCAAATCAATAATGTTATAATAAAAAAAACTGTCGGGTATTAAGACATAAACCTATATGTAATACAATAAATCAAGAAAAACTACGAAAAACTGTAGGGCTTAATTGGTAAGGAATACTACAGAGAATTTACTGGATTACATCCATAAAATGTAGATAACCCAAAATGAATGTAGGGGCAATTACCAATCACCCGCCTTCGAAGAAACTACCCAAACACAAACAAAGAAGGTAGAAAACAAAGAAAACAAAAGAAAGAGAGGAAAAACAAGAAAATGAAACAAACCAAGAAGCAAAGACAAAAGACTAAAACAGAAAATATCCAAAAAACAATTGTAGAAGCAGGCCTCGTGTCTGCCCAAGAAACGCCAACGAGCGGAATAACCCTAATATCCCTAGTAATAACAATAATAGTCCTACTAATACTAGCCAGCGTAGCAATAAACCTAACCTTAGGAGAAAATGGAATATTCACAAAAGCAAAAGAAGCAAAAAGGCAAATGGAAATAGCAACAACAAAAGAGCAGATACAAATGGACATATTAACAGAACAATTAGGTAGTAATGGAAAAATAATACAAGATAAACTAATAGAAATATTAGACAAATATGGGGAAGTGCAAAAAGATGAAGAAGGCAATATAACAGGAATAATAACAGATAAAGGAGACCACTTTATTTCAATAGAAGATATACTAAATAACGAACAAATAAGCCCACCAACACCAGAAAATCCAAGTGAAGAAAAAATAAGTAATATAATACTAAACAAAAACATCCTAGAACTAGAAGAAGGGAAAAAAGAAACACTAACAATAACAATAGAACCAGAAAACATAACAAATAAAGAAGTAGAATGGACAAGCAGTAATATAGAAATAGCAACAGTAAATGAACAAGGAGAAATAACAGCAGTAAAAGAAGGTACAGCAACAATAACAGTAAAAGCAAAGAATAATAATACAATAAAAGCAGAATGTACAATAACAGTAGCAAAATCAAAAGGAACACCAGGAACAAGTGGATACGTAGGAGGAGCCTATAACGACCCGTATATACCAAAAGGCTTTAAATATACAGGAGTAGGAACATGGAATAGTGGTTATACAATAATAGGAGAAACAAGTTCGATAGGAAATGAATTTGTATGGGTACCATGTGTATTAACAGCAGAAGAGCAACAAGTAGCACAAAGTAATGGAGATGAAGTACAGATATTTCAAAAAACAACAACAGGGAAATATAATTCAAGTTCTTACGGCTTATTGCCAACAGATACAACTGTTAATCCAGAAGATAATAGCGTGCAAGCCATAGAAGACAGTGTACACTGGTATGGAGGATTTTATATAGCAAAATATGAAGCAGGAATTGAAGGAACAAAAGAAAATTATAGCTTTAGTTCAAGTGAAAGAACACCAACAGATGGAACATTTTTGCCATTTTCAAAAGCAAATAAAGGCGTATGGAATGTAGTTACAAGATCTCAAGCAATATCATTATCTAAAAAAATGATAGACTATGAAGCAACAGGAGTACACTCGACCTTGATAAGTGGAGCAGCATGGGATACAACCCTACAATGGATGGTAAACTCATCAGATAATAAAGAAGTAAATGCTCGATATGATATTTATTCACGTGGCAAAGGATGGCTCAGTGATGTGTCTGAGAATGCGAGGCGATCGACGACTGGATACTACTCAATAAATAATGTCTATGATATGGCTGGTAACGTAAGCGAATGGACGACAGAGAATTGTGTAAGAAATGGCAGTAATTATTTTATCATTCGAGGACGGTTCTTTCGTCCACGACGGTATCGCAACTCCTGCTGCAGACCGTTTCTACTCTTCCAATAACGGGAGCAATGGAATAGGTTTTCGTGTTGTAATTTACAAATAAGTATAAAAAATTACTAAAACTACTAGTAAAATGCGAATATCGTAATATAATAAGACTGTAAACTGTAGATAATGAGAATATTGAAACAAGTGAACCCTAAAAATATAATTTTGTAGTATCTAATTTTTATATTAAATATAGTGTATATTAAAAATATAAAAATTAGATACTACAAAATTAATTATAGTATCTAAACAATCATAGTTAATTCTAGTTTACACAGTAAACTCTATATTCTCTTTATTTATTTTATTTCTTTGTTTAATTCATATAATCTCTTAATTTTTTAGAACGTGATGGGTGTCTTAATTTTCTTAGAGCTTTTGCTTCTATTTGCCTTATTCTTTCACGAGTTACCATGAATTCTCTTCCTACTTCTTCTAGTGTACGTGCTTTTCCATCTTCTAGTCCAAATCTTAGTTTTAATACTTTTGCTTCTCTTGGTGTTAGTGTTCCCATTACTTCTTCTAGTTGTTCTTTTAATAGTGTGTATGCAGCTGAGTCTTGTGGCGCTGGGCTGTCGTCGTCTTGTATAAAGTCTCCTAAGTGACTATCATCTTCTTCTCCTATCGGGGTTTCTAATGATACTGGGTCTTGTGCAATTTTTTGTATTTCCATTACTTTTTCTACTGATATTTCCATTTCTTTTGCAATTTCTTCTGGGGTTGGCTCTCTTCCTAGTTGTTGTAGTAAGTGCCTTGAAGTACGAATTAGTTTGTTTATTGTTTCTACCATGTGTACCGGAATTCTTATTGTTCTTGCTTGGTCTGCAATGGCTCTTGTTATGGCTTGACGTATCCACCATGTTGCATAAGTACTAAATTTGAAACCTTTTGTATAGTTGAATTTTTCTACTGCTTTTATTAGTCCCATGTTTCCTTCTTGTATTAAGTCTAAGAATAGCATTCCTCTTCCAACATATTTCTTTGCTATGCTTACTACAAGTCTTAAGTTTGATTCTGCTAATTTTTGTTTAGCATATTCATCTCCTTCTAATACTCCTTTTGCAAGTTCTAATTCTTCTTCATAGCTAAGAAGTGGTATTTTTCCTATTTCTCTTAAATACATTCTAACTGGGTCATCTACATTAACATTGTCCATTTCTTGTGCTAAGTCTATTTCTTCTACTTTTATATCTTCTACTTCTTGTAGGTCTTCTATATCTGGCTCTTCTAGTTCTTCTTGTAATAAGTCTACTCCTAGCTCTTCAAAGGCATCAAATACTTTATCTAGTTGTTCTGGGTTTGTATCTTCTAGTTCGTTTGCTAGTTCCCCATATGTCATTTTTCCATTACTATTTTTAGCTTTTTCTAC
Source organism: uncultured Clostridiaceae bacterium (assembly GCA_949902805.1). Classification (GTDB taxonomy): domain Bacteria; phylum Bacillota; class Clostridia; order TANB77; family CAG-508; genus UMGS1663. Next base: position 7,384 of record CATLDI010000008.1, on the reverse strand, counting down.
AATTTCATTTACTTTTTCTTTTACATTGTCTTCACTTTTTTTTGTTTCTTTTTTTGTAATTTTCTTTTTATTATTTGTTGTTTCTTCAATTATTTCTTCTGAAACCTCAGATTTTTTCACAAATAATCCCTCCTATTTCATTTTTGCAAGCTTTATTATAATTTCATTTAGCATAGCTCCTAGTTGCTCACTTTCTTCTTTACTTAGGTCTGTTCTTTCTAATGCTTTTATTACTTCATTTCTTTGATTTATCAAATTTTGTTTTGCATATATATTTATTAAGTCTGTTATACATTTATTAATTTCTGTTATTTCAAAATCATATGCTAAAATCCATGAAATATAATTAATAGTTTCTTCATCTTCGAACCAATCTAAAACATTATTAATATTACTGTTTCCTTTTTCTAATTCTTCATACAATTTTTTTACAATTTCTTGATTTCGCATACTTTTAAAGTCACTAATAGCTATATTCTTTTTGATTATTTCATAGCTTTCGTTTGGATAATTAATTAATAAGTAAATGGCTAGTTTTTCCCTTTTATCTACTTGTTCATTAATTTCTTCTGTTTCTTTTATTTGCATTTTTGGTCTTGATTTTTCTAGTATTTTGCTTCCTTGTTTATTGGATTTATTTAATTTATTTATTTCTGCATATATTGCCTCTTTAGAAACTTTATATTCATTTGATATTTTATCTGCATATACTTCTTTTTCTATGTCATTATCTATTTTAGATAATACATTTGCTATTTCTTTTAAGAATTTAATTTTATCGTTTGGTTGTTCTATGTTTAAGCTATTTTTTAAAACTTTTACTTTATATTCTACAAGTGAAATTGAATTATCTACTTGTTTTATAAACCTCTCTGGACCATATTTTAGTACAAATTCGTCTGGGTCTTTTGCTCCTTCTATTCCAAGTATTCTTATGTCACACCCCATACTTTGCAATATTTCTAATCCTCTCATTGTAGCTGCTTGTCCAGCTCCATCTGAGTCATATCCAATAATAACTTGTTCACTATTATTTCTAAGTAAGTGCCCTTGTGCATCTGTCATTGCTGTTCCTAATGATGCAACTGCATTGTGTATTCCCCTTTGATGAAGTGATATTGCGTCCATATAGCCTTCTACAATAATTACTTTTTTCATTTTGTTTTCGTATTTTTTTGCAACGTTTAGACCAAATAGGTGCCTTCCTTTACTATATACAATATTCTCTGGGGAGTTTATATATTTAGGTTTACTATCATCTAAAACTCTTCCTCCAAAAGCTATTACTCTATTTCTAACATCTTGAATTGGAAACATTAGCCTTCCACGAAAACGGTCTATAAATTTGCCATCCTTTGTTTTGTTTACTAAACTTGATGCTAATATTTCTTCTTCTGTGAAACCTTTTGCCTTTAGCATATTATATAGTTCACTGTAATTATTATTTGAATAACCTATCATAAAATTCTTTAATGTGGTATTATCCATTTTTCTTTTTTTAACATATTCTTGTGCTGGTTTTGCATTAGGTTTATATAGATTTTCATGATAAAATTCTGCTGCACATTTATTTATTTCGTATACTTTTGACTTTAACTGCATAAGTTTATTGTCACCATCTGATTCTAATGTTGGCAATTCTACACCAGATTTTTCAGCAAGCATTTCTAGTGCTTCTCTAAAGCTTATGTTTTCAATTTTGCTTACAAAGTGAAATACATTTCCACCAACTCCGCAACCAAAGCAGTGAAATATTTGCTTATCTGGCGATACAGAAAAAGAAGGTGATTTTTCTTTATGGAATGGACACAAACCAAAAAAGTTTCTACCACTTCTTTTTAATACTACATATTGTGATATGATATCTACTATGTCAGTTCTATTTCTGATTTCATCTATTAATTCATCACGATATCGCATTAATTTTATCTACCTTTCTACATCATAATTATATTATTCGACACCATATACATAAATCCTTCTTTTTACGCATTTATTTTATGTAATCTTTCAATTTGAGATTTTTGGGACGTACCTGAAAATCTCATTTTTTTCATAGTGAGATTTTCGGGTGCGTCCCAAAAATCTCAAAAAGTCTCATATTATAAAATGAGATTTTTGGGTGCGTCCCAAAAATCTCGTTTTTTATTATTATACATTTGTTGTTCCATCAAATGGAATAAATTTCTTAACTATATCTTTTCCTACTTCAGCTTCTTGGCTAGGTTCTTTGTATTCTTGGAATGACATTGTTATTTTGTTTTCAACTAAATTTTCAACATCTTCTTGAGAAGCATGTTCTGCAAGTACTAGTTCACTTACTAATATTTGCTTAGCATTATTAAGCATTTTCTTTTCGCCTGTAGATAACCCTTTTTCTTTTTGTTTAAAGCTTAAGTTTCTTACTACGTCTGCTACTTCGTAAATGTCTCCGCTTTTCATTTTTTCCATGTTATCTCTATATCTTTTATTCCAATTATTAGACATTTCTGTTTCATTTTCTTCTAATATTTGTAATACTTTTCCTGTGTTTTCTTTACTAATTATATTTCTTACACCAATTTCCTCTGCCTTTGCTGTTGGTACCATTACTTTTACTTCACCTGGCATTTTTATGATATAGTAAGCTTGTGTTTGTCCTAAAATATCTTTTTCTTCTATTGCATCTATTGTACCTGCACCATGCATTGGGTATACTATTTTATCACCTACATTGAACATGTAAGACACTCCTTTCACTGCTAAGTTTATATTAGTTAAGTTAAGAAAGGTTTCGATTCTCTTTTTCAACTACTGACATTATTATACTACAAATTTTGGTAAAAGTCAAAAGATTTTCCAATATTTTTTATGAAAATTTTACGTAATTTTTTATAAATATATTCATTCTTTTTAAGACTGGCTATAATCTATAATTAGTCTTCTTTTGCCCATATTACTAATCTTTTGCTACTATCTGATGTACATGTAGATAAGGAAATTTCTCTTTTTCCGTTTGTTTCCCTAGTTGCATAAGAAAAGTCTGAATCTGATGTTATGTATTTGTTGTATATAGTATATTCTATTCTAATTCCTCTTGCATCTGTTATATATATTTTGTCTCCGTTTTCTAAGTTTTTATTTCTTCCAAAAAAACCTCCATTTCTGTAATTATGCCCTACTATAACCGTATTTCCTTCTTGGTTTAAGCCTGGTCCGTATAGCATTACAATTGCTACATCCATTGCCTGAGGTGTTGTTGAATCTACAATAGGATATTTTACTTTTGTTTTAGGTATTTGTATTGTTCCTATTACATTATATCCTTTATAGCTAACTTTTGTAGATTTTGAAGTGTTTTGATTTACATTCGTTTGTGTGCCACCTGTAGTTATATTTTCTGTATTTGCAGTATTTTCCTCTTGTTCTATTCCTACTGTAATTATATTTTCAAAATCGTCTACTGTATCTGATGCTTCTCTAGTTATTATGGCGTTTGATATATAACCATAAATTAAATAGCCTAATAAGCATATTGTTATTAGTACAATTATAATTAATAATATTGAAAAAAATTTTCTTCCTTTATTTATCATAATTTTTCTCCTGTTCATATGTTTTTTAATTTACTTTATATTTTTATAATGAGTAGATTTTTAACTATCTACTCATTACTGTTTTTATATTCCTATATTGTATGTATTTAGTCAGCTGATGCATATATAATTAATCTACTTTTTGTGTCATCTGTACAAGTTACTAGAGTTATTTCTCTTTTTCCGTTTGTTTCTCTATCCATATAGTCTGAGTCTTCAGGAGTTGTTGTGTAAATATTATATATTGAATATTCTACTCTATTACCTGTATTATCTGTTATATATACTTTATCGCCTTCACTTAAATTCTTGTTATTTGAAAAGAATGTTCCATTTCTGTAATTATGCCCTATTATTACTGTGTTTCCTACTTTATTTAAGCCTACTCCAGAATTTATTGCAACAGATGCTTCTATTGCACTTTTTGAAGAATTTTCTAAAACTGGATATTTTAAATCTATTTTTGGAATTTCTATTGTTCCCGCAACTGGAAATCCTTTATATGTATTTTTAGTTTCTCCACTAGGATCAACTGCTATTATATTTTCTACTTGTATATTAGGAGTTACTATTTCTGTGTTAGTTTGTGTATTTTCTTGAGTATCCTTATTTTTATTTACTTCGCCTTCAAATTTTTCTGCTGCATCTGATGCATCATCATTTATATTAGAATTTTTGATATAATCTACTGTAAAAAATATTAAAGCACCTATTACTACTACTATTAATATTACTAGCCCTATTGTAAGAGCTTTACTATATTTACTTTCAAACATAACCTGTCCTCCTTTGTGTACTTTTTACATCTATATCTATTATAACATAAAAAATTGTTTTTTTCTACTATTTTGTATAATAAAATTTATATAGTGTTTAAAAAACTGAAAAAATAATAAATGGCAATTTTAGTTTGCTGTATTCCACATTGTAAACTAAAATTGCCCTATTAACTCATTACATCCATTAAGCTTTTTCTTATTATATTCTAGTCTTCTACTTCATTCGTATATACTATATGTTATTGTTTATAATTCTTAACGTTCAATGTTACTTATATCTTCTAAGTCTCCTTTGTTTATATTTGTCTCTTCATTTTCTAATTGCTTTTCTAATATTTCTGTTTGTATTCTTTCTATTAGAGTTGCTCTTTCAGTTTTGTCTCTTGATTCTTTGGCTTTGGTGAATATTCCGTTGTTGCTTAGAGTTAAATTTATTGCTACACTCGCTAGGATTAACATTACTACTATTGTTATTACAAGAGCTATTAATGTTATTCATTGTTCAGAGGCAAGACCTGCTTCTACAGTTCTTTTTTGGTTGGTAATTATTTTATTGCTTACCTTTTGTGGTTTTGCTTTTGCTTCTTTTGTTTTTATTTGTGGTAGTTTCTTCGAAGCGCAGGCGATTGATAATCGCCCTCTACATTTTAACTTAAAATAGCGTGCTTTCTCATAATATAAAAGTAAATTCTTATGAGTATTCTTACCGATTACGCTCCCTATATTTCTTTTATATTTTCTTTATACTTTTGCAATTAAGTCATAGTCATTTGCTTCTATTATTTCACATTCTACGAATTTTCCCTCTAGTGATTCATCTGTCATTTCTATATATATAAGTCCATCTATGTCTGGCACGTCCATGTAGCTTCTTCCTACATAATATTTGCCATCAAATGTTTTTGTTTCTACTAGTACTTCTAGCTTTCTTCCAATTAATTCTTTTTGCTTTTCTATGGCTATTTGTTGTTGCAAGCTCATAATTTTATTGTATCTACTTTTTTTAGTATTGGCGTGTATTTGATTTGGAAGTTTTTCTGCTGGTGTTCCTTCTTCTTTTGAATAACTGAAGGCTCCTAGTCTATTAAATTTTGTTTCTTTTACAAAGTCATATAATTCTTCAAAGTCTTCTTTTGTTTCTCCTGGGAATCCTACCATTACTGTTGTACGAATTACTACGTTTGGTATTTCTTCTCTTAATCTTTTTATGACCTTTCGTATGCTTTCTCCATTGCTTTTTCTATTCATTCTTTTTAGAACACTATCTGATATATGTTGAATTGGTATGTCGAAGTATTTACATATTTTATCTTCTCTTTTTACTACTTCTATTAGTTCATCTGTTATTGTTTCTGGATATGAATATAGAAATCTTATCCATTTTATTCCGTCTATTTTGCATAACCTCTCTAAAAGTTCTGCTAAACGTGGCTTACCATATACATCTATTCCATATTTTGTTGTATCTTGTGCAATTACTATTAGCTCTTGATATCCTTCTTTTGCAAGCTTTTCGGCTTCTTCTAATACTTCTTCTATTGTTCTACTTACAAACTTTCCTCTTATTTTAGGAATTGCACAGTATGTACAAAAGTTGCTACATCCTTCTGCTATTCTTAGGTATGCAAAGTTTTCTCCTGTTGTTATTGTTCTATCTAAGAAGTCTAGCTTTTGCTTATTTGTTTTTTCTGGTTTTATTACTTCTTCTATTTGCTCCCATATTGTAGAGTATGAATCATATTTTATCCATAAGTCTACTTCTGGAATTTCTTTTTTTAGCTCTTCTTTAAACCTTTGTACTAGGCAACCCATTACTATTAAATATTTGCATCTTTTCTTTTTGTATTCTGCCATTTCTAGAATTGTGTTTATTGCTTCTTCTTGGGCACTTGCTATAAATCCACATGTATTTATTACTAATATATCGGCATCTTCTGGGTTATTTACTATTTTATATTCATTATTTTTAAATAGACCTATTGTCATTTCTGTATCTACTAAATTTTTGCTACATCCTAAGTGTATAAATCCTACGTTCATTTCTTACTCCTTCTTTAATATAAGGAATACCTTTAAAAAGATATTCCTTATGTTTTTACTTAAAATATTGTCCAAAATACTTTTGAACATTTTCTTTAAACATCTCTTCTGTATCATTTGCAAAGCGTATTACTTTGATGTTTTTGGTTTGTTTTCCAACTTCATCTGCCATCTTTAAATATTCTCTTTGCTGCTTAATGCTACTTTCTGGATCAAATTTTTGATATTGATGTTTATCCCTTTTAATTCTTACTTCATATAAAGATTCATCTTGCAAGTATGCCATTACTAAATAAATGTCATACTTATCTGCATTTTTCATATTGTCTAATTTTGATAATAAGCTTTGATATGTCTCGTTAAAAGAATAGTTTTGATATCCAAGTCTTGAATATACTTCATTTGTAAAGAATGTTCTATCAAATATCATGTTGATATCTTCACAATTTTCCATATACGCAATTAACTTTTCATATTTTGTTCTTATTTTTGCAAGTCCAGTTTCAGTTCTGTCTTTTATTCCAGATAGTCTATGAAGGTCTGTTGCCGCCATATTTTCTCTTAAATAATTTGTAAATGTTGTTTTTCCAACTCCTTGTGGTCCTTCTACAATAATAATAACATCATTCTTCATAAGAAATATCCTCCTTACAATAATCAAAGGTTTTTGAGTTACTTATTTATTTCTGTTTGCAATTATACTATTTTTTTAAGTTTTTGTAAATATTAGGAACATAAATTTATAAAAAATGTGATTTCGCTATTGCCTTTTTATAATAATATGTGTATAATAATAGTGTAAAAAGATTGTTCAATAATTTAGTTTTGATGTCAACAAGAAAACAAATAAAAAAGTAGGTGTGTTGTACTGAACCCAAAAAATTGGACATTTTTTGATTAGGTACTAGGCAACTTGGGAATGAACTCTGTATTGTACAGGGCTCATTCCTTTTAATTTGCCCTTTATCCTTTTATTATTATAATAATCTA
>CATLDI010000007.1 GCA_949902805.1 uncultured Clostridiaceae bacterium | reverse complement strand
GTATAAATCATTTTGAGTTTTTGCTCATTATAAATTTTGGTTTTGTTTTTTATTTTGGTAGTACTAATTACTACCGCTTGGTTTTTTCAAAGGTTTGTTTATTGTTTACTTTTCAATGTACTTTTTTGTTACTCACTTTGGTGTGTAACGTTTTGTATTTTACTACTTTTAAAACAGAATGTCAATACTTTTTTCAAAACTTTTTTAAAAAGTTTTTTATTTGTATTTTTGTGCAAAATAATAAACTAGTAAGTTGGCTTTCTCTTCATTTTTGCCCAAGTTTTTTTACTAATTTATAATTTATTTTTCATCTGTTTGCTAGGTACTTTTTTATAATACCACGAATAAATTATAAAGTCAATATCTTTTTTAAAATATTTTGAAATATTTTGTCGTTTTTTTATTCTTCGTGCTACATTTATAATATTAACATAATTTTTTCATTATTTCAAGTGTTTTTTTGTGGTAATTTCTGGATATTTCTGTTTTATTTTACTGTTTGCACTATAATATAGTAGTAACTAGCGCGAATGTAGTAATATAAACAGTAACTATTTCATATTTCTACTAATATAACATCATCACCTATACATTTTATATTTTGCCAAGGGATTACTATATCATTGCTATTCGAAAATACACTTAATATTTTATTGCTTCCTGGAACTATTATAGAAGTTATATTTCCATTTTCTAAATCTGCACATACATCTTGAACATACCCGAAGCCTTTTTCCATCTTTTATATTAATTACTTCTTTATGTTTAAAATCTAATCCTTTTTGTCCCATAACATTTTCTCCTTTATACTATTATATTATAATAGTATAAAAATATTGCATATTTGTATTTAAAATTGAAAAGGGCGTAATTCGGTAAATTCTCACTAGTATTTCTTACCGATTAAACCTCTACAGTTTTAATTTGAAATAACATACTTTCCTATAATATATAAATAGTAATAAAGATGGAATTTATAAAAATTCCATCTTTATTATTATTTATATATTCTCTTTATATGTTCAATAGCGCTTTTTTCTAACCTTGATACTTGTGCTTGTGATATTCCTATTTCGTCTGCTACTTCTATTTGTGTTCTTCCTTCGAAGAAACGCTTATTTATTATTGATTTTTCTTTTTCGTTTAGCTTTTTCATTGCTTCTAATATTGTTATGTTTTCGGCCCAGTTTTCGTCTGTGTTTTTTGTATCGCTTATTTGGTCTAGTACATATAATTTTTCTGTTCCGTCTCCATATACTGGTTCTTGAAGTGATATTGGTTCTTGTATTGCATCTAAACTGAAGGCTATTTCTTCTTTATCTACTCCTAGCTCTTTTGCTATTTCTTCTATTGTAGGTTCCCTCCCGAATTTCTTTTATTATTCTTTCCTTTACTGCTAGCGTTTTATATGCTAGGTCTCTTATTGACCTGCTTACTCTTATTGGGTTATTGTCTCTTAAGTATCTTCGTATTTCTCCTATTATCATTGGTACTGCATAGGTTGAAAATTGTACGTTTTGGCTTAAGTCGAAGTTATCCATTGCTTTTATTAAGCCGGATGCATCCTACTTGAAATAAGTCGTCTACATTTTCTCCTCTTCCGTAAAATCTTTTTATAACACTTAATACTAATCTTAAATTACCATTTATAAATATATCTCTTGCTTCTTCATTTCCATTTTTTATTTTGATTAATAGTTCATTTTTTTCTTCAGATGATAGTACTGGTAGTTTTGATGTGTCTACTCCACATATTTCTACTTTTCTTATCAAAGAAAAAACCTCCTTTAGAAATATCTTGTAATTTCATTATTTCCAAAGAATTGTTTTTCTATTCAATTATTGTTCGACTGTATTCAACAATAAAAACAAGAATAAAATTTTCTAAGCTCATCCTTCGCTAAGATTTCTTAGTCGTAGCATTTTAATGCGTACGAATAAGTTATACTTTAGTAAAGTCTAATTCTTCCCTAACTATCTTCTAAGGAAACTCACCTTCTTCGTTTCACTACGCATAAGTTATCTTTAACTCACTAACGTTCGAACAGCTAACTTAACTATCTCGGATGACTTTCTTAAGAATATAAAAAACTCTCAGTATTACTGAGAGCTTTTATTGTTTTCCCTTTCTTTTCGAAATTCATCGAAGACCTTTTTGACTTTAAGTTTTACTCTGTTGTGTGAATAACGGTCTAAACTTCTTTTTATGATAAGTTCCATTGTTTGATCTGATACTATGTTTTCAACAATTGCAATTTTTAAAATCAGCTTTACTAAACGTTCTGATTCTAAATTATATTTCTTTTTAAAACATTTAATTGGATTAGATGGGTTATTTGCTACATTTTCTGCTATACTCTTTATTTGAGTTTTTGGTATTACAGTTACCAAAAATTCCTCACGCTGTTTTATTAATCTTTCATAATAAAGAACACATTTGCCAGCTGATTGTTGAATTCGCATTTCAGATTTAGTAATTGCCTTATTTCTAATTGCTTCAACTAGCTCTCTTGAAATGTAGCCATGAATTATAGCATCTTCCTTTATTCTTCTGAAGCAGCTTAGTGTTATGTTGTTATCTCTTGCTACATCTGCCTGTGATACCACATAATCACTTGTAGCGTACCGCTTCAATACCTTTATTTCAAATTCTTTTAATTCTTCAAAACTCTTTTCCTTTTGCAACTGTGTGTATGTCCGTGCCATATTTTAACCTCCTATAATTATATTTTTCGGTTTCGTTTATTAACATAATGATATTATATCATGTTTATTTTTTTATGTCTATATTTTTATAAGATAATTTAAAATCTATCTTATTTTGTAGAGTAACCTTATGTGTTTGTATATATTAAAATCAAAATTGAAGCCCGACAGCCCTTTGAAGCGGGGGAATACCCCTTGTCTTGGAGGGTTCGATTTTTATTTTAATATATACAAATGCATAAGGTGGGCTATTTTAGTACAATGCATAACTGCCTATCCCGTCTTACTCAGTATATCTTTTTTCATCTTAGATATTATTTTCTTCTCCAACCTCGATATATAACTTTGCGATATTCCGAAGCATGTCGGCTACTTCTTTTTGTGTTTTTTCTTCTCCACTAATAAATCCAAATCTTAATTCCATAATGTTTCTTTCTCTGTGGCTTAGCTTTTCTATTGATGCTTTAAGAAGCTGTTTATCTACTTCATCTTCTATTCTTCTTGAGGTTATATCTGGCTCGGTTCCTAATATATCTGATAATAAAAGTTCATTTCCATCTCCATCTTGGTTTAGTGGTTCATCTATTGAAATTTCTCCTTTTATTTTATTGCTTCTTCTTAAATACATTAATATTTCATTTTCAATGCATCTTGATGCATACGTTGCTAATTTAATATTTTTATCTGTATTAAATGTATTTACTCCTTTCATTAAGCCTATGGTACCTATTGATACTAAATCTTCTAGTCCCACTCCTGTATTTTCGAACTTTTTTGCTATATATACAACTAGTCTCAAGTTACGTTCTACTAATTTTTGTCTTGCTTCAGTTTTTCCTTGTGCTAATTCATTTAGAATAGTTTCCTCTTCTTCTGGTGTTAATGGTGCTGGAAGATTTGTACTTCCTCCTATATAGTATATAGGCATGTTTTCTATTGTATCATCATTTAAAAATTTTGTATAAATTGTATTAATACTATTTACTAGAACTTGTAATAAGCTCACTTTGTTCACTCCCTTCTAATACATCTAGTCCTAGTAGAGCACTATATTTATCTTTTTTACTTAATTTTCTATCATATATTCCTATAATTACATTTTTTAATTCTTGCTCATTTTCATCCATCTCTATTATAACTTTATTTGCTTTTATTCCTAATAGTAATCCATTCTGCCTTCCTAATGAAGTAAATGGAATTACTTTAAATTTCGATATGTACTCTACACATTCTTTTTCATAAATTTCACTTGGCACATCACCCCCTATTATTTTTTCTAAATTATCTAATATTTTATTTGGAATAATTTCATATAAAATATCTTTTTCTACCACAATTACAGGCATCCTAGATATTGGATCTTTTAACATATTTCCTGTATCTATCATTGCTTTTGTTCTTATGTTTTTTTCTTCAATGAAAATAGTTATATTACAAAACATATCTTTTTTATTTAGCCTATGTTTAACTAGTTTAAATGAAATAACACTTATTGTAAAACCAACTATTCCTCCTAGCACTGCAATTTTTAGTGGATATGTTCCTATATACATCCCATTTTTCATAAATATTTCTTGAGGTTTCACAAAATACAACAATGCAAATGCTGAACCTCCAAACACAAATGATATTAAATAAAAAATTATTATTTGCTTTGTTAATATTTTTACATTTTTTGCTTTATATGCTATGTATACCATGACAATTGAAAGTATTAATTTCATTATTATATTTGAGTAGATTTCTAGTATTTGCATGTATGCTAATATTGAATATATTCCTCCTAATAATGATGACAATATTAATCTAATATGATGCAGTTTTATTTTTAGTATATATCCTGTTGCAAATAGTATGATGTAATTCATTATTAGATTTTCTATTAATACAACATCTAAATAAATTGTCATTTTTAGCTCCTTTTGGAAGTCAGAGGTTGAATGTTGGAGGTCAGATTTTTAGGGTAATTTCTCCGAAGTATGGGGCGTCGAAGGCTACAACTCCTACAATTTCTTTTTTTCTATTTTCCTATTTCTGATTTTTGTCTTCTGTCTTCTGACTTCTATTTGTTAATTAGTATATAACTTCTATTTCAAATTTTTTGTCATTTCTTAGGCGCGAAAAAAAGAAATAATCTACAAAGTTAGATTATTTCTTTTATTTTTTTATTTTATTATATTTTTTATTTCTTATAATAACAATTTATTATTTAATTCCTTTTCTTAGGAAAGAAGGAATATCTAAGTCGTTTGATGAGTTTGTGTTATCTACTGGTGCTGGTATTGAGTTTATTTTTTCTCCCCAGGCTCTGTCTACTATGCTACTTACATTTGAGGCTACTGTTCCTGGTTCTTTTTCGAAACCTGTTGCTATTACTGTTATTACTATGTCATCATCTAAACTTTCATCTATTACTGCACCAAATATGATGTTTGCTTCTGGGTCTACACTTCTTTGTACTAGTTCTGCTGCTGTGTTTACTTCGTGTAATCCTAAGTTTGCTCCACCTGTAATGTTTATTATAACTCCTCTTGCTCCTTCTATTGAGCTTTCTAGTAATGGGTTTTGTACTGCTTGTTTTGCTGCGTCTTCTGCTCTGCTTTCTCCTGATGCTCTACCTATTCCCATGTGTGCTATTCCTGTATTTAACATTATTGTTTTAACATCTGCAAAGTCTAAGTTTACTAAACCTGGTACTGCTATTAAGTCTGATATACCTTGTACACCTTGTCTTAATACGTCATCTGCCATTTTGAATGCTTCTACTATTGATGTTTTTCTATCTATTATTTGTAATAATTTATCGTTTGGAATTACTACTAATGTATCTACTTTTCCTTTTAGGCTTTCTACTCCACGGTCTGCTTGTGATAAACGTTTTTTACCTTCGAATGTAAATGGTTTTGTAACAACACCTATTGTTAATATTCCCATTTCTTTTGCACATGCTGCTACTATTGGTGCTGCACCTGTACCTGTTCCACCACCCATTCCAGCTGTAACAAATACCATATCTGCTCCGCGTAACACTTCTTGTATTTCTGCTTTGCTTTCTTCTGCTGCTTGTGCTCCAATGTCAGGGTTTGCTCCTGCACCTAACCCCCTTGTTATTTTTTCACCTATTTGGATTTTTGAACCTGCTTTTGATAATAGTAGAGCTTGTCTATCTGTATTTACTGCTATAAATTCTACTCCTTTTATTCCAGAGTCTACCATTCTATTTACAGCGTTATTTCCTGCTCCTCCTACACCTATTACTTTTATTGTTGCTGTTCCATCTAACATTGTATTTTCTTCTGCCCCATCTACGTACATTATATTTTCCTCCTTTTTTATTTGAAGTCAGAAGTCAGATGTCAGAAGTCGGATTTCTATTTTGACTTCTGTTTTCTGATTTCTGGCTTTACTTTTTTGCTTTTATAATTTTTAGATGTCGGATATTGAATGTCAAAATCTATGTTAATTTCTTAAAAGTGCTTATAATCACACCTACATTGTTTATGTATTCTGACTTCCGACTTCTGTCTATGAATAAAAGAACTCTTTAATTCTTTCAAATATTGTTTGTAAAACATTTTCTTTTGAATTGGAATCAATGCTACTTGATACTGATTTTGCAAATGGCCTTGCTGCTATGTATCTTACTAATGAGTATGCTGTTCTATATTCTGGCCTTATTGTGCTTATTAGCCTTCCTGTTGCTATTTTTACGGGAATATTTAGTATTACTTTTCCTGCTACATCACTTTTGCTTATATTTGTAATTCCTTGACCTGTAATAATTACATTATTTATTCTTTGTTTTATTCCTTGTGATGTAATGTCTTTATTAACTAATGAAAATATTTCTTCTATTCTTGCTTCAATAATTTCAATTAATTCTGAACTTTTTATTGCTCTTGTTTTAGCGTCTCCCTTGTATGTATTCAGAATAATTTCATTGTCGTTATCTATATAAGATTTCATTGCTAGTCCATATTGTTTTTTTAATTTTTCAGCCTCTTCTTCAGATATATTTAATACTAGTGAAATGTCTGATGTTACATTTTTTCCTCCTAGTGGAATTGTATTTGTATATATATATCCATTTGATTCAAATACTCCTATTTCTGTATTTCCTGCTCCTATATCTAATAACATTATATTATCTGTTAATTCGTTGTTATCTAGCATTAAATTTCTTTCTGCAAGTGTTACTGGTACAAATCCATCAATTTCTATTCCTGCTTTTCTGAAAATATTGGTTAATTGTTTAATATAGTCTTTATCAACTAATATTACTTGTGCATTTAATGTAAAATGTGAACTTAAGTTTCCTACTGGATCTGCTACTATTTTTCCGTCTTCTAATATGAATTTATCTGTTATAATATCTATCATAACTTTACCTTCTGGTAGTTCTACATCTTTTACCTGCATAATTCCAGATGTAACGTCCTTTGTAGATATTCCTGCGTATTTATCTTTTGCTTCTTTTACAATACTATTTTGTACAATAGTTACATATTTGCCTGGAATTGTTACATATGAAGAATTTATTTTTAAGTCTGTTTCTTTTTCTGCTTCTTCTATTACTTTTGATATAGCTAGTGCTATTTCATCTTCATCTATAATTTTTGTTTTCTTTATTCCGTCGCATTTGTGTATAGTATTGCAAATTACTTCAATTTGATTAAAGTTATTGACTTCGCCAACTACTAAACTTACTTTAGAAGTGCCTATATCAATACCTACAATAATGTCACCTATAGCCAAAGTAATTCCCCCATCTTTATTTATGTTTTTATTTATTACATAGAATATTATATTTCACAAAAAAAGTCAATAGAAAATGTTATATTTTTGTAATATTTTTGTAATATTTTTGTAATGCTGTTTCATTTTGTTTTCTTATGTAAATTAATATAACTTTTTCTATTGAGTTTTTTATATTCTCCACTATATTATAAAAAAATGCTAAATAACAATTCGTAGATTAACCTTATGTGTTTATATATATTAAAATCAAAATTGAATCCCGACAACCCTTCTAAGGCAATTGAATTTTCCTTGTCTTGAGGGTTCAATTTTTATTTTAATATATATAACTGCATAAGGTGGCTTATTTTATTTTAGCCATTTCTTCGAAGTGCGAGTCGCCTAAGGCAGTGACTCCTACAATTATTTTCTATTTTTGTTCATTTGCTTGTTTTATTGTTGCTTCTGCTTTTGCTATTATTTTTCTTGTTGTTATTTTTTCTACATAATGTCTACGAATTGTTCCTAAATTATTAAACATTCTTCCTACAAATACAACAACAGCTGCTAAGTATATGTCTACGTTTAGTTTTTCGCCTAGGTATGTAAGTAACATAGCTAAAATTGCATTTACGAAAAATCCTGAAATGAATATTTTCATGTCAAAGTTTTTCTTTAGTGTTGATGTAATTCCACCAAATACAGAATCTAGTGCTGCAATTATGGCAATTGCTAAATATTTTGTGTATGTATATGGAATTGTTGGTATGTTAATTCCTATTAATGCTCCTAATATACATCCTATTATAATAGATATGAAAATCATTATTCTACCTCCTTTGCATATTTAAATTCCATACTCCCTTTTTTGCCTTCTTGGTTATATGCATATATTTTTATATTTTTTCCTTCTTCCATACTAATTGTTTTTCCCCAGCTTGTATATTTATCTATATAACCACTATTTTTTAGGCTAAGTGCGCTAGATAAATATTTTTGGTTTCCTATTGCTTTTACTACATATGGAGAAATTATTCTTTCTTCATTCACTAATATTGTGCTACTATTAACATTTACAATATCTGTCATGTTAATAATTCTATTATCATTAATTGATATAGCTTCTGCCCCTGCTAATTTTAGTTCATTTACTAAAGCTATTAAATCTGTATATTCTATTTCTGAATATTCATTATTTGTTAAAGTTATAATTACTCCTTCGCCTGTTACATTTGTTTTTCCTACAAGCATGTTAGTTTTATTTAGTTCTTCTTCTAGAAGTGCTTTTGTTTCATCATTTGATATGGCTTTATCTTTATATTCATTTATTTTTTGGTCTGTTTCTTGTAATTGTTCTTCTGTTTCTTCATATCTAGTTTTCCAGCTTGCTATCATAGTTCTTAGTTCTTCTTCTCTTGATGTTTCAATTCCAATTATGTCTGTTTCTTCTATAGTTCTAAATTGGGCAAGCATTACTGCAACAAGTATTGTACAAACTAAACCTATTACTATAGTAATAGTTATTTTATCTCTTTTCACTTTCTTCATCTCCTCATTCAGTTTCATTATATGTTATTGAATATTTTTCATATATTTAGAGTTAATAACTCCATTATATTTGGTAATTTGAACTTTGTTTAATTTCTTTATAGTAGTTTCTATTCCTGCTTCATTTAGCCTTTCTAAGTATCCTCCACCTCTATTCAAGGCACTTTCTAGGCTTTCTGGAAATCCTATTGCTTTTATTATAAATGGTGAGCTTACTTTTTCATCATTTATTTTTATTACATTTCCTATGCATGTAATTGCTGTTGTAGTTACTATTCTTTGTTCATTAATGCTAATTGCTTCTGCTCCTGCATTTTTTAATTCATTTACTATACTTCTTAAATCTCCATCATGTACAATATGTAATGAAATATCATCATATGGAGCTATATTTTCACTTTTTGCATTCGGGTCATCTTTTACTGTAAGTTCTATTCCTTTTCCTTCTAGGTTAGTAAATCCTAATAAATTATTGTTTAATGTAATTTCCCTTTCTTTCGCAGATGCTGTTTCATCATTTTTTGATGATGACTCTCTAATATTTGAGA
The DNA here is from genome assembly GCA_949902805.1 of uncultured Clostridiaceae bacterium. GTDB lineage: Bacteria > Bacillota > Clostridia > TANB77 > CAG-508 > UMGS1663. The sequence continues at coordinate 36,888 of CATLDI010000007.1, read as the reverse complement.
GTTCTTCCTTAGCATTTTCTAGGTTTATAGCTGCATTATCATATTTTTCTTTCCATTTTAGTACTTCATCTTTTAGCTCGCTTGAGCTTCCTGATACTGTAGAGCTTGTCCTTTTTATTGTATTTATTTGAATTACAATTGCAATTGTTAGTATTGTACATACTATTCCTAATACTATAGCAATTTTATTTTTATTCATTTATTTCACTTCCTTTATACACTTTGCCTAAATGTTGGATAATTATTTTTTAAGTCCACATTTACAAAAATTTCTCCTGCTGTTCCTTTTTCTCTTTCTATTATTGACTTTATACTTAGTATTTTGGTGTTTAAGTCTGTTTCGTCTCCTAAATATGCTACTTTTTGTTCACTTTCAAAAATAATTTTATAATTTTGGCTATTTTCTATATCTATTCTGCTAATTAGATTTGACATGTCATTACTTTCAGCTATTTCTATTATTTTTATAACTGTTGACATTTTAGCTAAATCATTATTTTCTAATCTATTTCCTGGTTTTAGTTCTTCTACTACTGTTTCGGAACCTTGTATTATTGGAATTTCTAATTTTTCTGATGAAACTTCTAGAATGTAGCCTTGATTATTGATATATGTATATCCACCACCATATTCTATCATAAATGTAGCTTTTCTTTCTTGTACTGTTATTAATACATTTGATGGTAATTTTCTTTTTATTTCTACATTATCTATATAAGGGTTTTCTAATATTTTTTCTTTTGCTTTTTTCATGTTTGTTTTGTATGTATTTTCTTCTATATTAATTTGTGATAGACTTATTATTTCATCAGTTGTTATTTTTTCATTTCCTTCTACTGTTATTTGCTTTATATTGAAAAGTGGTGAAGTCATCGTAGCAATTATTGCAACTATTACCAATATTGATACAGATGTATATTTCATAACTCTAAAGCTTTTTATTCTTTTTTGTTTTCTTATTTGCTCTTCTTTTTTTGAAATAGGCTTTTTATTTTTTGTATTTCTTTTTTTATTATTAGTTTTTTTGTTAGGTTTTTTCTTTTCAATATTTCCTTTATTTTTAACATTCTTTTTTGGTTCTTCTAGTTTTTGAATTCCTATTACTATTTCATTGTTAAAATCAAATAGTTGATCTTTTTCGTTTTTATTAGTCTTTGTATTATTCGTTTTCTTTTTTGATTTAGTGCGTTTCTTCTTTTCTATTTTTTTACTTCTTTCATCTTCTGCATTAAAGTTATATAAGTTTAATTTCTGCCCGTTTGCCTTTTTCACCACTTTTTCACCTTCTTCTTTAGATTATTTTTATATTTGCTCCTAATTCTTGAAGTTTAGAGTCTAATTTTTCATATCCTCTTAATATATATTCTATATTTTCTACTGTTGTTTTTCCTTTAGCTCCTAGTGCTGCTGTAACTAAGGCTGCTCCTCCTCTTAAATCCGAACTACTTACTACTGCTCCATTTAATCTTCTTACTCCTTTTATTATTGCTGTTTTTCCTTCTATTGTTATTTTTGCTCCCATTCTTTGTAATTCATTTATATATTTGTACCTATTTTCAAATATATTTTCTACAATTATTGATGTTCCTTTTGCTGTTGTAAGCATGCTTCCAAATACAGATTGCATATCTGTTGGGAAGCCTGGATAAGGAAGTGTTTTTATATCTACTGCTTTTAGTTTTTTTCGTGCATCTATTTTTACCCTATTCTTTTCTATTTCTAATTCACACCCACATTCTTGTAATTTATGAATTATTGGTGTTACATGTTCTGAATTAGTGTTTATTATTTCTATTTTACCATTAGTTGCACCTGCTATACATAGGAATGTTCCTGTTTCTATTCTGTCTGGCATTATTTTATAACCTACATCTCTTAGGCTTTTTACTCCTATTATTTTTATAAAGTTTGTACCAGCTCCTTGAATTTTTGCTCCCATTTTGTTTAAGAATTTTGCTAAATCTTCTATTTCTGGTTCCATTGCTGCGTTTGAAATTGTTGTAACACCTTCTGCCAGTACAGTTGCAAGTATAATGTTTTCAGTTGCACCTACACTTGGAAAATCTAAGTTTATATCTGCCCCTGTTATTTTATCACAAGTACACCTAATAAATCCAGAGTTTTCTTCAATATTTATTCCTAATTTTTTAAAAGCTTTTAAATGTAGATCAATTGGTCTTGCTCCTATTTCACATCCACCTGGATATGTGAATGTTGCTTCTTTAAACCTTCCTATTATTGCTCCTGCCATTATTACTGTTGAACGCATTTGTCTCATTAAATCTTCTGGTATTTCTGTTTTATTCATTTGTTTTGAGTTAATTTCTATTTTACCATTACTCTTCTTTACTTTGCAACCTAAAAGCTGTAAAATTTTTAAAGTTATTTGTGTGTCGTGAATATTTGGTACATTGTATAGCCTTGTTACTTTTCCACTTAATATACTTCCAGCAATAATAGGAAGAGATGCATTTTTAGACCCTGAAATAGATACAGTTCCTTCTAGCCTTCTTCCTCCTTCTATTATGTAGCTCCCGCATTCTTTTCACCCTTTCTATTTTAATATATATCTATTTTTAGTGTTTTTGATAGTTTTGTATATTTTATGTTCAACTAATAAAAAGAGTGAAAAATAGGAATAATGAGGGACAATGGGACGGGGTTTTTGTCCTTAGGGTTTTAAGATGATAAAAATTATTTTTTCTTGTACCCCTAAGGACAAAAACCCCGTCCCATTGTCCCTCATTATTCCTGCATTGTCACTATTTTTCTAGCATTTTCTTAATTTCTTTTATCTTAGTAAGTGCTGTAATATATCCTACCTTGTAGCAATAATCTATTTTCTTTGTATTAAATACACTTGCCTCTGATAAGTCCAAGTCTATTACATAGTCACTTTCTCTTATCGCTTCTTCCGATCTGCCCTCAAATAGAATATCTATTGACTTAAATGCTACTTCATATATATTTTTAGGTTCATAGTCTAGTCCTGCTGAGAATTTTATTGTTAGTACTTTATCTACTCCTAATTTTCGTACCTCTCCTGCTGGTACATTATCTAATATTCCTCCATCTACAAATTTATGGCCTAAATATTCACAAGGCGCAAATACTCCGTGGATAACTTGAGCTTGCTCTTACTGCTTTTGCTATTTGTGCTTCATTTATGTAATAATCTCCTTCTAGCTTATTATTTGTAAATACATATTTTTTGCTTTTTACTATATCAACAGTTGGAATTACTATTGGAAGTTTAATATCTTTTAAGTTTTTTATTCCTTTTTCTTTTGCACATTCCCTTACTGCTATTTCTGTATTTTCTCCAGATAAAATTCCATAGCCTAATAGCCTTTTTGACGTTTTTAAATTTCCTGCAAAATGCTTAGCATCTGTTTTCATTATTTCTTTTGAGAAAAACTTAAATATTTCAAGCATTTTTTCTGTAGAATACCCCATTGCATATAAAACTGTAACTATACTTCCAATACTTGTGCCTCCTATAGCATCTATTTTTACTCCATTTTCTTCTAATGCTTTAATAACTCCAATATGTGCAGCACCTTTTACTCCTCCACCTGCTAATGCTAAACCTAATTTCATTTTATACCTCCATTTTTAACTTCATTGTAATATCATTTCTAGCATTAATAGATTCTATATGAATTACTTTTTTCTTTTCTATTGTTCTCGGAATAGTATAATAGTCAATATCCCAAAGAATTGCTTCGTCTATTCCTTCTTTTTCTATTATATTTCTTAATTTATCTGCGTCTTTTCCTTGCCTTCTATTTTCTGACTTATCTGCTAAGAAAACAATTTTGTCTAGCATAGTCATATTAACTCTTCCAGTAGAATGGTAGTATATAGCATCTTGCATTTCTTTGGTAAAGCCATATTTTTTAGCTACCATATCTGCTCCTATTTTTCCATGAAGTACCATAGTTGCCATTTTATCTACTTCATCTAATTTTATATTATTTTCTCCTGCATACTTTATCATCTCTTCATTTGACATTTCTTTTGCTATATCATGTGCTACTGCTGTTAGCATTACTATTTGCTCATCTTGATTGTATTTTTGTGCCATTTGTCTTGCTTTTTTCATTGTTGATATACAATGCAAATATCTATTTTCTGATAAAGTCTCTTTTAAATCTTGTATTATTTGTTTTAGTAGTTCTTCCTTTTCTTCATAATTCATTTCATTTACTTGTTTTTGCATATAGACCCTCCTTTTATCTTAAAATTATTTATCATTGAATACATTACAATTTATTTATGAATGTATTTGTATTTATTATTCTTTTTTATTATATACTCAATGTTTAATTTATTCAATAATTTATATTCTTTATTTTATATGCAAAATTTTTAGGTTTTCATAATTTCTACCATCTTTTGATATAAAAAGCTTGTAAATATTACATAAATATGTTATATTCTATTCATAAAAAATATATAGTAACTTATTAACCTTATAATCATGTCAATTGACAAAAGGAGGATTATTATGTACGAAAAATACGAAGTACGTGTTTCTGCTGAAGATTTAGGAGCATTAAAAAGTCACTGTAAAGCAATAGAAGAAATTTTGGGTCGTTATCCATATTGTACTGATGCAGGTGATAATTTTATTAATTCTATGACACGTGTTAAAGGCTATTTTGCTGATTTAACAAAATGGGTTAATTTATTAGATGTAAAATAAAAATATAGTGTATCAAAAGAATATGCTTTTGATACACTATATTTTTACTATTAGCTTTAGAAAGATTTGGAAAGTTTTAGACGCGTCCCAAATCTTTCCCATAATTAATATTTCACTACTAATTTATCAAACTTACTATTTATATACTTCTCTAATTTTCCCATAAACTCTTCTGATTTTATTTCTTTATTTGCTACCATTTCAAGCCCTTTTTCCCAACTTGCTGTTAGTTTTGGGTTTAACATGTCTGGCATTGATGAATATACTACGTCGTAGATTGCTTCTCCTTTAATAGTTGGAGTTACTATTTGTGTTTTTGCGTTTATTGCTATATAGTTTATTTTTTCTAGCTTCTTTATTATTTCTCCTCTTGTTGCACTTGTTCCTATTCCTGCTCCTTTTATTTGTTCTCTTAGCTCTTCATCTTCTATTAGCTTCCCTGCATTTTCCATTGCAAGTATTATTGAACCAGAATTGTACCTAGTTGGTGGAGTTGTTTCAGATTCTTTTGTTTCGTAATTTTGAATGCCTATTTCTTGACCTTTTTTCAAACTTAGTAGAATATCTAAATTATTTTCTTGTTCTTTGCCTTCTTGCTTGCTATTATCCACATTTTCTTCTTCGTTTGTGGATTTCCTTGTTTCATTTTCTTTTTTTATTGGTTTTAATATTTCTAAATATCCTAAATTTGTGCATACTTTTCCACTGCTTGAGAATTTTTCTTTATCTACATCTATACTTACTGATATTTTGTTATATTCTGCTGGTGGATAAAATATTGCTAAAAATCTTTTTACTATTAGCTTATATATTTGTTTGTGTAAGTCTTTTATTTTTTCATAATTTTCAAAACCTTGGCCTGTTGGGATTATTGCATAGTGGTCTGTTATTTTGCTGTCATTTACATATTTTGTTTTTTCTAAACTTGTAGAATATTTTTCTTCTACCATTTTATTTATATAACCTTGCACTTCCTCATCTTTAAAGCCTTTTGCTAACCCATTTAAGTTTTTCTTAATTTCTTTTGCAACTGCTGTTGAAAGTACTCTTGCATCTGTTCTTGGGTATGTTACTAGTTTTTGCTCATATAAATTTTGTATAATTTCTAATGTTTCATCTGGTTTTATTTTAAACCTTTTACTACATTCATTTTGAAGTTCTGCTAAGTTAAATAATAATGGTGCATTTTCTTTTTGTTTTGATTTCTTTATTTCTTCTATAACTGCCTTTTTATCTTTTAGTGATATTATAAATTCTTTTGCGTCTGCTTCTTTTTTGAAGCCTGTTTCATTATATAGTTTTGGACTTTCAAACATTTTTGAAGTTTCAGTTACTTTCCATTCTGCTTTAAAGTTTTTTCCTTCTTCACCAAATTCTCCTACTATCTTATAAAAAGGTGTCTTCACAAAATTTCTAATTTCTCTCTCACGCATTACAACCATTCCTAAAACACATGTCATTACACGCCCTACCGAAATTGAAGCTCTTTCTTCATTTATTTTTTTTGCTATATTTCTTCCATAAATTATAGAAAGTAATCTTGAAAAATTTATTCCAATTAAATAATCTTCTTTCGCTCTTAAATATGCTGAATCTGATAAACTATCATATTCTGAGGAAGCCTTTGCCTCTTTTATTCCTCTTAGTATTTCTTCTTCTGTTTGTGAATCTATCCACACTCTTTTTATTTTAGCATTTGGGTTAGGTTTTGCCATCATAAATACAAGCCTTTGTATGTATTCTCCTTCACGCCCAGAGTCACCTGCATTATAAATTTCAGTTACATCTTCTCTTTGCAAAAGACTTTTTACTATGTTAAATTGTTTTTCAACTGCTGGTATAATTTCATACTTCCATTCTGTGGGCACAAAAGGAAGTGTGTCTAGCCTCCAAAATTTTAACTTTTCATCATACTTTTCAGGGTATGACATTGTTACTAAGTGACCAACACACCAAGTTATTATCCATTCATCTGATTCTAAATATCCATCTTTTCTAGTAGCATTTATTTTAAGTGCTTTACTAAACTGCATAGCTACTGATGGCTTTTCCGTAATTAATAATTTTTTTAGCATCTTCTTACATCCTTTGCTTTTGTCAATAGGGACGGGGCTACTTGACAATATTATTGTCAAAGGGACAGTCCTTATAAATTTTCGTTTATATAGAAGGGTGTCCCTTTTAGTAAAAATTTTCGAAAAAGGGGCGTCCCTTTAAAGGAGTGTCCCCAGCGTTCCGATTTCGGAACGAAAAGGACCGTCCCTAGCGTGCGACTTTAATTATATCTATTTCTGATGTTGCGTTGTTGTTTCCATAGGCGTATATTATATAAATTTGACCATTTTTACCTACAAAAAAGTTGCTTACATTTTCTGCAAGGTACATGGCGTTGTTTAAGTCTCTTTTATATACTGTTTGTCCTATTGCTCCTGATATTGTTTCTGCTTGTTTGTTCGCTTCTTTTACTTGTTTTTCAATTTTTTTATTTACATCATTTTCTTTTATGTCATTTATTTCTAATATGTCATTTAGAGTTACTCTTTTTCCTGTTTCTATATCATAGTTGTATGTTTGTACAATTATTCTTTGTGCACTGTTTCCTTCTTTTAGTGTAGATTTTATTACTAAAGATAATATATTTTCGTTTAAATATGCTGTATATTCTACATTATAAATTGTATATTGATTTGTTCCTGATAATACATTACTTGCTTTATCTGCAAATATAGTTTGGGTTGTATTATTAAATTCTGTTGCTACATCACTTGATATATTAAATACTGGTAGTTTTATATCTACTTGATATTGTTCAGATTTTTCCTCTTTTATATCATATATTGTATAAATAACATCTTTTTCTTCTAAGCCTGCTATTTTCGTTATAGTGTCAGTTTCATAGCCTTGAGCGTCAAAATTATTTGTAAATAATTTATTAAATTCCAATAGTAAGTCTTTTGGGTCATCTGCTGTTACTTCCTCTTCTATTGTATTTGTAATTGTATTTAATTGATTTTCATTTATTACTTTTTTAGAAAATATTTGGTAATATACTCCTAATATAATAGCAATTACACATATTATGCTAATTGCAATATACATCATGTTTCTTTTTTCCATATATTAATTCTCCTTGTTTTTTTTACATTATAACATTTAAATTTCATTATTTCAACACATTTATGTTACAATTCACCGTTAAATATGTTTTTAGGATGTAAGGACTTAATCGGTTAGTAATACCACATAGGAATACCTAATTACGCCCTTATAAGAAATTAAAAATTTATATAAATTTAAGAAATCCGTTTAGGGCGTAATTGGGTAAATTCTCTTAGGTATTCCTTACCAATTAAGCCCCTACATTGAAAATAAATTCCTTTTGGCTGCGAATATTAACTTTTAATTGACTATTTTGCACTTTTAGTGTATTATATACTTGTTAAATTTTAATTAAAGGAGTATACATATATGTTATGTTCAATTTGTAACAAAAATACTGCTGTTATATTTGTTAATAAGCAACTTCCAGATAAAAGCTTTGCTACAGAAGGTTTATGTTATGAATGTGCTAAGAAAAAAGGTATTAACCCACTAGATGCACTTTCTAAACAAGCCAATTTATCTGAAGATGATGTTAAGGATATGGCAAATCAAATAGAAAATATGTTTAAGGACATGTCTGAAAATATTGATATGGATTCTATTATTGGAATGGAAGTAGATGGCGAAAACTTTGATGAAAGTGGTACCCCCATGGGTGCAATTCCATTAGGTTCAATTTTTTCAAATATGTTTGGTATGAAAAACAATTCAGATGGGCAAACTTCTTCTGACAAGAAAAAAGTAAAAGTAGAAAAAAAGCCTAAGGAAAAAAAGAAAAAAGCTTTAGATACTTTTGGAACTAACTTAACTTTTAAAGCAAGAAATAATGAACTTGATAGTGTAGTTGGTAGAAATAGAGAAATTCAAAGAATTGTTCAAATATTAAATAGACGTTCTAAAAATAACCCTTGCTTAATTGGTGAGCCTGGTGTTGGTAAAACTGCAATTGCACAGGGCTTAGCAATAAAAATAGCAGAGCGGACATGTTCCTGCAAAACTTTTAAATAAAGAGGTTTACTTACTTGATATGACTGCTGTTATTGCAGGCACACAATTTAGAGGTCAATTTGAAGCAAGGATGAAATCTATTATCGATGAGTGCAAATCTCTTGGAAATATAATTTTAGTTATTGATGAAATTCATAATATTATTGGTGCAGGTGATGGTGAACATTCTATGAATGCTGCAAATATTTTGAAACCTTCACTTTCTAACGGTGAAATTCAATTAATTGGGACTACTACTCTAAAAGAGTACAGAAAATATATTGAAAAAGATAGTGCTTTAGAAAGAAGGTTCCAGCCAGTTATTGTTGAAGAACCTTCTATTACAGATTCAATTGATATATTAGAGGGTATAAAAAAATATTATGAGGATTTTCACAAAGTAAAGATTTCTACTGATGTAATTAGGCAGGCTGTAATAATGTCTGAAAAATATATTCATGATAGATTTTTACCTGATAAAGCAATTGATATATTAGATGAAGCTTGTTCAAGAATTAACTTAAATAATAAAGATTTATATACTTTAGAGGTTTTAAAAAATGAGCTTGCTAAAGTTCAAGAAGAAAAAGAAGAAGCAGCCTCTGCTGATTCTACTGAAGATTATCAAAAAGCTGCTGAACTTAAAACTCGTGAATGTAGTTTGATAGAACAAATAGATAAAATAAACGCAAACTTACAATTAAAAGAAATTACAGTTCAAGATATTGCAGAGGTAATTGAAAACTGGACAAAAATTCCAGTTAAGAAAATTACTGAGGAAGAAACTTTAAAATTATTGAACTTAGAACCAAACCTTCATACTAGAGTAATTGGTCAAGTGGAAGCTGTAGAGTCAGTTTCTCGTGCTATTAGAAGAAATAGAGCAGGACTTAAAAGTACAAAAAGACCACCTTCATTTATATTTGTTGGACCTACTGGAGTTGGAAAAACTGAGCTTGCTAAAAGTTTAGCATATGAAATGTTTGGAGATGAAAACTCTATTATCAGAGTAGATATGAGTGAATATATGGAAAGTCATTCTACTTCTAAATTAATTGGTTCACCTCCAGGATATGTGGGTTATGACGATGCAGGTCAGCTTACTGAAAAGGTTAAACGTCACCCTTATTCTATTGTACTTTTAGATGAAATTGAAAAGGCTCACCCAGATGTATTTAATATATTACTTCAAGTTCTTGATGATGGGAGGCTTACAGATAACCAAGGAAATACTGTAAGTTTTGAAAATACAATTATTATAATGACCTCAAATGCTGGTTCAAACTTAAATACTAACTCAATTGGTTTTGGTGGAGCATCAATTGCAAATAGAAATAAAATATTAGATGCTTTAAAAGATACTTTTAGACCTGAATTTCTAAATAGAGTTGATGAAATTGTTGTATTTAATTCTTTAAATGAAAATGAGCTAATACAAATTGTTGATTTAATGCTTAATGATACTATTAAGGCTTTAAATGATAAAAATATTTCTATGCATATATCTGAAGAGGCTAAAAAGTATTTGTTAAAACAAGGAACTGATTTAAAATTTGGAGCCAGACCTTTAAGAAGAGCAATTCAAAGATATATTGAAGACGAGCTTTCAGATATGATACTAAAACAAGAACTAAAAAACGGACAAATTGTTGAGATTAATGTTAAAAATGATAAATTAAATTTTAATGTAAAATAAAGACTTCTATGTAAATTTATTGTAGGGGCGATTATTTCTTAGCTGTTCGAGCGAAGCGAGTTACAGATAAGTTATGCGTTAGCGTAATCGCCCGCTCTTCGAAGGTTTGCTATAAAATCTATTTTTAGCAATTTCACTGAAGCCACGGGCGATTAGTAATCGCCCCTACATATATGTTTATACATAAAAGTTTAAACACAATAGTAATTGTAAAACAGATATTTATTTAATATCTAATAGGAGGAACTTATGAAAAAAATAAAAAACTGGTGCAGACATATACCAAACACACTAACTATTTTAAGGTTTATATTAATACCATTTATTATAATTAGTATAGTAAAAAACGACTATTTAGAGGCATTTATAATTCTTACTTTATCTGGTTTAACAGATATACTTGATGGGTTTATTGCCAGAAAATTTAACTTTATAACTAACTTTGGAAAGTTAATAGACCCTTTGGCTGATAAAGCAACACAAGTATCAATACTAGTTACTTTATCCTTAAAAGATATTATTCCTATGTGGATTTTAATGATAGTATTTTTAAAAGAATTTGTTATGATAGCAGGTGCTTCTTTCCTTTATGGTAAGGAACTTGTAGTCTCTAGTAAATGGTATGGGAAACTTGCAACTGTATTATTTTATTTAGCAATTGTATCTTCTTTTATTATAAAATATGTAAATGCTACTTGCTTACTTCCAGAAGATACATTTGGCTTCCTTCCTAATTTTGATATTTATATTTATTATTTAGCCTTAGTTGCAACTGTGTTTTCTTTAGTAATGTATTATATAACTTTTTATAAGCAAGGTTATTTGAAAAAAGAGAATCTGAAAATAGAGGAAAAAGTAGAGGAATAAAACGAAAAGACTTGAGACAAAGGAAAGATTTGGGACGTGTACTAAAATTTACTAGCTAAAATAATTTTATATATTTTTTAGTTATCTATGTTAGTAAATTTTGGACACGTCCCAAATCTTTCCTTCGTCCTAAATCTTTCCTAATCTTTTCTCTCTAAAATTTGACTAGTATATAAATTATAATAGTCACCTTTTTTATTCATTAGTTCTTCATGTGTTCCAATTTCAGAAACTTTTTTATTTTTTATGAAAAAAATTCTATCACATTTTGTTATTGTTGAAAGCCTATGCGCAATTATAATTACTGTTTTGTTTTCTGTTATTTTTTCTGTTAACTTTTGTAACATTTTTTCGGTTCTAGTATCTATTTTACTTGTGGCTTCGTCTAATATTAATATTTTAGGCTTATTTATTATAGATCTTGCATAGCATAAAATTTGTTTTTCTCCATCAGATAAATTACTCCCATTTTCATCAAGAATTGTATCATAACCTTTAGGAAATTTCATTATCCAATTATGTAGGTTAATATTTTTACAAATTTCTATAACCTCTTCCTTTGTAATTTTATCATTTCCATACATTAGGTTATCCATTATAGTTTTACTAAATAAAAATATTTCTTGTTGCATAATTGTAATTTGAGAACGTATGCTTTTTAGTTTTATATCTTTTATATTAATTTCATCAATTTTTATATTACCTTTGTTAATTTCATAAAACCTACAAATTAAATTAGCAATGGTAGATTTTCCGCTTCCTGTTTCACCAACCAAGGCAATCTTTTCATTTTCCTTTATTTCAAAGTTGATATTTTCTAGTACTTTTTTGTCTGGCAAATATGAAAAGTCTACATTTTCAAATTTAATATTCCCTTTTATATTATATTCTTTTGCATCTTTACTATCTAATATAGTAATTGGCTCATCTATTGTCTCTATAATTCTTTCTAAATTAGTCATGCCTTCGATAAATTCATCTATTATTTTAAAAATTGTTCTTATTGGCTCCCAAAAGTTATTAGCATATTCACCCATTGCAATTATTGTTCCTATTGAAATAGATGGATATAAAAACATTGCTCCTACGAAACTAATTGCAACTGTAGTAACATGACTAATTATATAACCTATATACCAACCTGAATTACTTAGCCATAAAAATTTAGCTCTTGAATTATTGAATTCATTTAATAAGCTATTATGAATATTTATATTATAATTTTCTCTATTAAAAACCTTTGTAGTTTCAATTCCACGTAATGTTTCTAATTTATATGCTGAATAATTTGAGTATTTATTATTAATTAACATTTTATACCTGCGTTTCTTATTAGCCGTAGCAAGCATAATTAGTGTTAATATCACCACTCCTGCAAGAACAATTAATGTTAATTTTGAGTCTGTAATAATCATAAATACTAATGTTAAACTCATATTTAAAATCAAGAAGACTATTGTTAATAATCTACTAGTTATTAAGTTTGCAACAGACTCTGCATATTCAGTTAATCTTACTAATATTTTTCCATGTGGTCTTGTATCAAAATATTCAAATGGAAGCTTTTGTATGTGTGTAAACAAATCATTTTTTATATCAATTACAATATTTTGATTTACTTTCAATATGTATTTTTTTTCAATTAAATCAGATGTTATAAAAACTATAACTAATACTATCATTATAAGGAGCGAATTATATATAATGCTATAATTCGTATTTCCTAATGCATTATCTAATATATATTGCATTTGTTTTATTACTAAAAGATTTGACCCCATAACTATGGTATCTATAATGAATAATAATAGTATCTGCCACTTATATTTTTTTAAATATCGTAGTGCTTTTATATAATTTTTAAAACTAAATTTTGTATTTTCTTCATCAATATTATATTTATTAATAGACATTTATTTTCCCTCTATATTATTATTTTATTCCGTTTTGAATTTCATAAATTTCTTTATACATATTACATCTGTTCAACAGTTCTTCATGTGTTCCTTCTGCTATTATTTCATTTGAATTTACTACAAATATTTTGTCTGCATTTTTTATTGAAATAATTTTTTGTGCAATAATTATTTTCATACATTTATAGTCTAAATTATTAATATTATTTGCTACTTCTAATTCTGTTTCATAGTCTAGTGCAGATGTTATATCATCTAATATTAAAATTTGTGGTTTTATAGCTAATGCCCTTGCTAATGATAAACGTTGTTTTTCTCCACCAGATAAATTCACTCCATTTTCTCCAATAATGGTATGTATTCCATCTTCTAAATTTTCAACATAATCTGCCTTTGCCAATTTCAAATAATGCTGTATTTCTTTATCACTTAACTCTAAATTACCAAAGTTAACATTATTTTTGATTGTATCTGAAAATAGAAATGGTGTTTGAGAAACATATCCTATTTTTTCTCTAATTGATTTTATAGTATAATTTTGTATGTTTTTATTGTTTATTAATATTTCTCCATTTGAAGCATCTATAAGCCTTAAAATCAGTTTCCCTATTGTTGATTTTCCACTTCCTACTTCTCCTATAAATGCATATGTTTTATTCGCTTCTAAATTCAAATTTATATTTTTTAATATATCTTTTTCAGGTATTTTTACATTAACATTATTAAATTTTATATTCTCAATATTATTTAATACTTCTGTTCCATCATCTTTTTGTTTAGGTTCAGTTTCCATTAGTAACTTTATTTTATGTGTCGAAACTTTGAAATATCTCCAATCATTTGCATACTCAATTAAATTATAAATAGGTGAGGCTATTCTATATATTAAGCTATTGAAAATTAAGAATTCTCCAATCGTTATATTCCCCTGCATAATAAGAAGCCCGCCAATAGCAATTAAAGTAATCCATGCTATTTCAGAAAGTAATTTCATAATTTCCATATAATTATACATTTTATAATTTATTTTTATTTTATGGTTAACGTAGTCTGTATTAATTTTATTAAAATTTTCTATTTCCTTTTCTTCTGTTCCAAGATTTTTTATTAATTTGTTTGCTTCAATGTTTTCTTGAAGATATTGGTTTAGCTTAGATACTTTTTTTCTTTCTATTTCATACATTATTTTAGTTTTTTTGTTAAATGTAACTATTATTATTAAATATAATGGTATAAAAAGTATAAAAACTATTGTAAGTGGAATATTTATTTTCATGCAATAAAATATTGAAAAAATTGATGTTATTATTTCTCCTATAAACTGTTTTACATCATGGTTAAATACTTTTGTAATATTTTTCAAATCGTTTTGCAATAATGTATTCATTTCGCCTATGGTTGTATTTCTATAATACTCATTGTCCATGAAATTAATTTTATTATATATTGCTTTTCCTATCCTACTGTTAATTCTATATGTTACTTTATTCATGAAAACTACACCTATATATGCTAAAGTAATTCCTCCAACAAATGTAGTAATAGATAGTAAAAAGTTACTAATTATTGCATTATAATTATTTTTCATTAATCCTTCATCTATTATCATTCCAATAAATATAGCTGGCCATATTCTTGATAATACATCTCCAAATACATTTACACATAATGCTGAAAAATACTTTAATTTTTCTATATTTTTCATATAGTTTTTTAATATCCAATACATCTATAATTCTCCATTTTTTAGTTTTTTCAAATTATATCATAAATAGTGATTTTAGTAAACTTATTGAATATTTGTTTTGGTTATACCTAGTACACATTCAAATTTATAGCAAGAAAGGGCATAATTCGGTAAATTTTCGTTGGTATTTCTTACCGATTAAGCCCTTACATTATAAACTCTGAGTATCGTGTTTTACTATTCATAATCTTCTAGTGCTTGATTTAACTTGTCTCTTCCTTCTACTCTTATACCTTCCTTTAGTCTATTTATATCTTCTTCTGGTAAATAATTAGTTAATATTTCTGTTTCTTCGTATAAGTTTAAGTTATTTTGTTCATCTATATTGTATATTGCAATTTTGCCTTCTAATTCTTTTAATAAATAATGCTCTCCACAGCTTCCTTCTTCTTCTTTGTAAAATAATACTTCATTATTCCTATATGTTACTATGTCCCAGTTTTTATATATAGTTTCTAAATCTTCTCTTGTTTTATTTACCATGGTTTCTGTTATTTTTTCTCTTTCTACTTTTATGTGTTCACACTTTTTGTAATATGTTTTAAATATAAACAAACAATTTGGTGAGGTTTTCTCTTCTTCACTTGCTGTTGTTACTAACTCTATATTACTGTTTATTAAGTTTTTTTGTATTTCATTATTTTCTATAACATTTCTTATCTCTCCTTGTTGCTGTAAGTTTGAATTTGTATTTTTGTATATTAAAACTCCAATTGTAATTAATATAGCAAATATTATAATTCCAATTATACTTATTATATAATACTTTTTCATACTATTACCTCTTTCATGTTTTGTTATAGTATGATGTTTTTTTGTTAATTTTATACAATTTTGTTTATTATTATATTTTTAGTTCATTTTTAAGTATGCACTAACTGCATTTTTTATTAATTCGTTTATAGATATTTTTTCTTCGATAGATTTCATTTTGGCTTTATTGTGAAGTTCTACACCTAACCTAACATTTAGAGAGCCTTTACATTGTTTTTCTGGCTCTACTTTAAGTTCTTTACATGTTTCTAAATAATGATCTATTGCATCTTTAAAATCTTTCTTTAGTTCTTTTACAGTTGTTCCTTCAAAAGATATACTATCATTTTTTAAACCTTCTATTTCTCCACAAAAACATTCATCTTCATCACTATATTTTATTTCTGCCCAATATCCTTTATATTTCATAATATTTTTCATTTATACTACCTCCAATTCTATTAATCTATTTAATATTATCTTTACTTGATAAGGTTTTAGTATATTGCTTGGATGTGGTTTATGTATTTCTATTTTTATATCGTTATGATTTACAAAAACTACTCTTGATCCTGATGTTTTACCTTTATTATTCTCATAAAAACCTAAATTATTTAATAAATTCTTTGCTTCGTTATATGTAAAATCTTTAGGCTTTGATTTTAATCGTTCTATTTCTTTTTCTATTTTACTCATATTATATCACTCCTTTTTACGTTTTGCAACTATTTTTAGTTGCATTATTTATTTGTACTTTTTATTTAAAGAAACATTTATAGTTCATATTTAGAAAAATATCAAATCACAATTTTCTTTTGTTCTATAAATCTTTTAATCTTCATTTTTCCTTTTCTATCTACAACAATTGAAATTTCTCCCATTTCATCTGTTCTATATATTTTGCAACCGAAATTTTTTTATTCTTTCTAATACTTCTTCATTTGGATGTCCAAAATTATTATTTGCACCTACTCCTATTAGAGCTATTTGTGGTTTTACTGAGTTAAAAAATTCTTGTATGCTTGAAGTTTTTGAGCCATGATGAGCAATTTTTATAATTGTAGAATTTAGCTTATTTGTTTCTTTGTATTTATTTATAATTTCTTCTTCTGCTATTTTTTCTATGTCTCCTGTAAATAATGCTGTAAAATTATTGTAGGTTAATTTCATTACTAGTGAATTGTTATTTAGTATGTTACTAGTTATTAATTTATCTGTTGGCCATAGAATTTCTATTTTTATATTTTTTTCTATTTCTATTTTTTCATTTACCATTGCTATGTGTACTTTTATTTTTTTCTTTTTTACAAACTCTAAAAATTTTTTATAATTTACAGATTCCTTTCCTTGTTTTGGTATAATAACATTTTTAACTTTTAGTTCTTGAATTACTGTAAGTACCCCGTCCGGACGTGATCTGAATCGTAGTGAGATATAAAAATATAGTCTAGTTTTGTTATTCCTCTATCTAATAAATATGGTATTAAAGTCTTTTTTCCTACATCATAATTCTCATTTGTTTCACTTCCTCCACCATCTATTAGTATTGTTTTATGGTTTGGAGTAATTATTAGAGTGCTATCGCCTTGCCCTACATCTATAAAATATATTTTTAGGTTTGATGGTATAATTTTGATAATTTGAAAAATTATTACTATTATTGATGTTATTGCTATTAACTTTTTTTGTAATTTTTTATTTTTAAATTTATTCAATAAAATTCTTTCAAATCTTCTTATCGGGCAGAGACAAGCCCTGCCCCTACATCTTATTAGATATATTGCTATTGTTAAGATTGCGTAGTATAAAATTATTGTAAATATACTTGGCGTTTTTACATATATTTTTGAAAATGGCAAACCACTACTGAAATTTGCTATTTGCATTAGTAATTGTATAAATATTGATAATATGCTTGCTGGTATTTTTGAGATTTGAATTGATATAATAGATATAAAAATTGTTATAAAACCTAATATTATGATTAGACCTAAAATTGGACCTGCTAATATATTTGATATAAAAAATGTTAATGATATTGTATTGTAGTTATATACTATAATTGGAAATATTATTAAGTTTGCTGATATGCTTACTATAAACATTTCTTTAATAATAGTTATTAATTTGTTTATTATTTTGTTTTTTAATTGTGGCAGGCTTATCTTTTCTTCTAGAATTTTATTAAGTAATATAATTCCAATAGTGCCTCCATAGGAAAGTAGCATTCCTATGTCTAAAATTTTATATGGATTTATAATTAATATTATAAGTAGTGAAAGGCTTATACTGGCTATAATATTTGGCTTTTTATATACTAAACTTCCGAATAATTATATATATTGCCATTATACATGCTCTAGTTACAGATGCAGTTCCACCTGTTAAAAATATAAATATAATTAATAAAATTATTGTTATTATTTTAGATACTTTTTTATTTGTTTTGCTTTTATTTAAAACAAATGTTATTCCTAATATTACATATGTTACATGTGCGCCTGATACTGCTAACATATGTGATAAATTGCTGTTTTTAAAACTTTCTTGTGTATCTTTACTTAAATTATCTTTATTTCCTATTAATATTCCCGTAAGTAAACTTGCTTGTTCATTTTGTAAAATTTTATTTGCATTTTCTGTTATTTTTGTATTTAGTTTATTAATATAAATTAGCAATTTATTATATTGTGCTTTCTCAATATTTTCTATTTTATTTGATTGGACGAGCCCATACACTTTTTTGGTTTTTAAGTATTGTTTATAATTAAATCCTCCATAATTTCTTTGACCTTCTGGTTCTTTATGTTCTGCTGTGAATGTAACTTTATCTCCATATTCTAACTGTTTGTTGTTATTTTTTATGGATAGTAACAAATGTGTTCCATTATATTTTTTATTATTATTTATACTTTTTACTTTTATTGTATATATATCTTTATATTCTTTTTCTTTTACGTTGCTTACAATTATTGCTTCTATTTTTATATTTTCTTGTATGTTTTTGTATTTCGTTTTAAAGGATTTTTCAAGAGCACAAGTATATGTGAAACTTAATGTAAATGTCATTAATATTAGAATTAATTTTTTGTTTGGAATTAATATTTCTATGTATTTATTTAAGTTTTTAATTTTCTTAGATTTGTTTAATTTTTTATATTTTTTTATTTCTTTATATGATTTTATATTTTTTAAATTTAATATTTTTTTAATTAGTATTATTGCACTTATTATTAAAAACAAAGGGACTATATTTTTTATATATAGCCCCCATATTATTCCTAATATATATGCAATCATTATCATAAAAATTGTCATATTTTTCTCCTTTTCTGATTGTCCTATTGTTTCCGCGTTAGGGACAGTTCCTAATCTAGCCAGATTATTTCCTTTTCTTGCTTGTAGTCCTTCTCTATCTTGTTTCCGATTACGAACCGTCCCCAATGCTAGTTTCTAACCGATTAAGCCCCTACGTATTTTTATTTTTTATCTTATGTTATAGTAAGTCACATTGGTGTAATTTCCTACGAGGTATTCTCATAAACGGTGTCATTACAACCTTAATTATTCACCATTCACTATTCATTATTCACTAATTTTTACAGTGCTACTCTTCTTGCTGTTTCGTACCTTTTTAAATAGCTTCCTGATGTTAATGTTGATATTTTTACACAGTATCCTGTTCCTGATGATGCATGTATGAAGTTCCCATCTCCTATGTATATTCCACAATGACCTATACCATTTCCAGTTTCATAATCTGTGAAAAATACTAAGTCACCTAGTTGTAAATTTTCTTTTGCTACATATGTTCCCACTTTTGATTGTGCTGTTGCTGAGTGGCTTAATGATACTCCAAAGTTTCTAAATACATACATTGTAAAACCCGAACAGTCAAATGTACTTGGGCCTGAAGCTCCATATACGTATTTACATCCTAAATATTTTTTAGCATATTCTACTATTTGGCTTCCCTTTGATGTTTGTTCTACTTTATCGTTTTGATTATTGTTTTCTTTATCTTCTTCCCTTACTATTTCTCCTCTTGATGTTGTATTTATTTGCTTATCAGATAACAGTCTTTTTGCAATATATCCTGTTTTGCCATCTACTTCTACTTTGTACCAATCTCCATTTTCTGCTGTAACTTTAACTGTTGCATTTAGTATTAATGAATCTACCACTTCTGTATCAGTACTTGGACCTTTTCTTACATATATTGATGATGTATTTACATACATTATTTTATTTGTTATTTGTGTATCTAAAGAAGTAGGTTCTTCAGGTTGTGCTCCTGTAGTTGTTGTTTCATTATTGCTTGCCCCATTACCATCTTCAGAATTATTTGTTACTGGCTCTATGTCATCTGAAACTACAGTACTATCTATTAATAGTTTTCCTCTAATCCATCCTATAACTTCGTTAGTTTCTACATAATACCATTCATTTGTTTTAGATATAATTGTAACTTCGTCATCCTTTTTTATGTTTTGAATTGTTGTTGCATTTATTAGTGGTAGTATGTATATATTAGTATCACTCAAAACTTTCATTTTTGTAGCTACTGGTAATTCTTCATTATTAGTTGGTTTCGTTGGTATAGTTTCTTGTGTTGTTTCTGGTAATATTTCTGTTGTTGGTACTTCAGTTTCTGGCTTTGTTGTTGGTTCCTCCATTTTGCTTTGTTCTGTAGGTGTTTTATCTTCCTCTATTTCTACATAGTCTTTATGTACATATCCTGTAATTTCTCTTACCTTTACTTTGTACCAATCTCCTGTTTCTTCTATATATTCTAATTTATCTCCATTATTTAATAATTCAAGTGTTGTAGAATCTGTTGATGCTTCTTTTCTTAGCTTTAGTGTATCTGTGTTTACTGTTACAGTTTTAGCAAATGTTGTGCTGTTTGTTATTAATAAAAATGCTATAATCATTGTTAAAACTATTAGTACATTTTTTAGTAATTTCATAAAATATTTTCTCTCCTTCTACAGATATTTTATTGCTCTATCAGTATATACTTTATTTCCGTAAAAGTCAACAAATTTTGTAACATATATAACATAAAAACCAAAAAGAAAGAATTGGGATGCGTCCAAAACTTTCCTTTTAGTTTTCAACATATTTTTTCAAATTTTAATAGAATAAAAGTAGCTTCACTACGCGGGGCGATTGAAATCGCCCTACATATTCAACTTAAAATGGCGTACTTTCCTATAATATAAAAAAGGAAAGTTTGGGACACGTCCCAATTCTTTCTTCTTCTGTTAAAATCACAGAAATGTATTTAGAAGTTTTACCAAAGACAAAAATAGAAATTATTAATAAAATAGATTATTTACTAAAGTATTAAATAAGTGTTAAATATAAAAACAGCAAGTGTTACAAAACTCTGTAACCCTTGCTATTACTATATAATTACTCTTTGATATCAGCTACGACACCTGAACCAACTGTTCTACCACCTTCACGGATAGCGAATCTTAGTCCTTTTTCGATAGCAATTGGAGTGATTAATTCGATTTCCATATCTACGTTATCTCCTGGCATAACCATTTCTGTTCCAGCAGGTAATTTGATAACACCTGTAACGTCTGTTGTTCTGAAATAGAATTGTGGTCTATATCCATCGAAGAATGGTGTATGACGTCCACCTTCTTCTTTTGTTAAAACGTATACTTGTGATGTGAATTTTGTGTGTGGATGTATTGTTCCTGGTTTTGCTAAAACTTGACCTCTTTCGATGTCTTTTCTATCAATACCTCTTAATAGTACACCAATGTTGTCTCCAGCTTCTGCTTGGTCTAATAGTTTTCTGAACATTTCAACACCTGTAACAACACTCTTAGCTGATGCTTTGATACCAACGATTTCAACTTCGTCTTGTACTTTAACAACTCCTCTTTCTACTCTACCAGTTGCAACTGTTCCACGTCCTGTAATTGTGAATACGTCTTCTACTGGCATTAAGAATGGTTGGTCGATTGGTCTTTCTGGTGTTGGGATGTAGCTATCAACTGCTTCCATTAATTCTTTCATGCATGCATATTCTGGTGCATTTGGATCTGTTGCTGTTGATTCTAGAACGTTTAATGAAGATCCTTTTATAATTGGAATTTCGTCTCCTGGGAAACCATATTCGCTTAATAAGTCTCTAACTTCCATTTCTACTAATTCTAATAATTCTGGGTCATCAACCATATCGCATTTGTTTAGGTAAACTACGATAAATTTAACACCAACTTGTCTTGCAAGTAAGATGTGCTCTCTTGTTTGAGGCATTGGACCATCAGCTGCTGAAACAACTAGTATAGCACCATCCATTTGTGCTGCACCTGTAATCATGTTTTTAACGTAGTCAGCGTGTCCTGGGCAGTCAACGTGTGCGTAGTGTCTGTTATCTGTTTCATATTCTACGTGAGCTGTGTTGATTGTGATACCTCTAGCTTTCTCCTCTGGAGCGCTATCGATTGCATCATATGCTTCATATTTAGCTTTTCCTAAAAATCCTAAGTATTTAGTAATAGCTGCTGTTGTTGTTGTTTTACCATGGTCAACGTGTCCGATTGTACCAATGTTAACGTGTGGTTTTGTTCTTTCAAATTTTTCCTTTGCCATTTGAAATTTTCCTCCTTTTTTCTTTTCATTTATTTTTTATTTTTTTAAAATTAATAACTAATTTTATACGCTTGCATTTTATAACAATTTTTTTAAAAATGCAAGTGTTTTTATATTTTTTATATATATTAAATGTATTGTTATATGTAGGGTGATTATTAATCGACCATGGCTCCAACGATGTTACTCTAAATATTTTTAGAGCAATGCCTTCGGAGAGCGGGCGATTGCTAATCGCCCCTACATAAATTTTACATTTTTTTAATATTTATAAATTAGTCTTTCTTAGCTCTTGATGCTACTATTGCTTCAAGTACTGATTTTGGAACTTCTTCGTAATGGCTTGGTTCCATTGCGTATGTTCCTCTTCCTTGTGTTCTTGAACGTAAGTCTGTTGCGTATCCAAACATTTCTGATAGTGGTATAAATCCACGAATTATTTGGCTTCCGCTACGTGCTTCCATTCCTTCCATTCTTCCACGTCTTGAGTTTATATCTCCTATAACATCTCCCATGTATTCTTCTGGAACTGTTACTTCTACTCTCATTATTGGCTCTAATAGTACTGATTTTGCTTGACGACATCCTTCTTTGAATGCCATTGATCCTGCTATTTTAAATGCCATTTCTGATGAGTCAACTTCGTGGTATGAACCATCTACTAAAGTTGCTTTAAAGTCTATAACTGGGTATCCAGCAAGTATTCCGCTTTCAGCAGCTTCTCTAATACCTTCTTCTGTTGGTTTGATGTATTCTTTTGGAACTGCACCACCAACGATTTGGCTTTCGAATTGAACTCCTGTTCCTGGCTCTAATGGTTCTAATTCAATCCATACATCTCCGTATTGTCCACGTCCACCTGATTGACGAGCAAATTTACCTTGAACTTTTACTTTGTTTCTTATTGTTTCTTTGTAAGAAACTTGTGGTTTACCTACTGTACATTCAACTTTAAATTCTCTCTTTAATCTGTCTACGATGATATCTAGGTGAAGCTCACCCATACCAGCGATTATTGTTTGACCTGTTTCATGATCTGTATGTGTTTTGAATGTTGGATCTTCTTCTGCTAGTTTTGCTAAAGCTACACCCATTTTTTCGCTGTTTGCTTTATCTTTTGGTTCTATAGCTATATCAATAACTGGCTCTGGGAATTCCATTGATTCTAATATAACTGGATGTGCTGGGTCACAAAGTGTATCTCCTGTAGATACTTCTTTTAGTCCAACTGCTGCAGCTATATCTCCTGCATATACTTTATCTATATCTTCTCTGTGGTTAGCATGCATTAATAGAATTCTTCCCATTCTGTCTTTTTTGTCTTTGTTTGCATTTAGTATTGTAGATCCAGATTCTAATGTTCCTGAATATACTCTAAAGAAACAAAGTTTTCCAACAAATGGATCTGTTGCTATTTTGAATGCTAGCGCTGAGAATGGTTCTGTATCAGATGTTACTCTTTCTACTTCATTACCACTATCATCTACACCTTTGATATTTGGTATATCTAATGGTGATGGCATATAGTATACTATTGAATCTAGTAATTCTTGTACACCTTTGTTTTTGTATGATGAACCACATGTTACTGGAACTATTGTGTTTTCTATTGTTCCTTTTCTTAGACCTGCTCTTATTTCATCTGGTGTTAATTCACCTTCGTCTAAATATTTCATCATTAATTCATCATCTTGTTCTGCTGCAGCTTCTACCATTGCAGATCTGTAGCTTTCAGCTTTTTCTTTTAAATCTTCAGGAATGTCAGTTTCTTCAATTTCTTTTCCTAAATCATCTTTATGAATAAAAGCTCTCATTTTTACTAAGTCAACAATTCCTTGGAAATTGTCTTCGGCACCTATTGGCAATTCAATTGGAACTGCATTTGCATTTAATCTTTCTTTCATTTGCTCAACGCATCCGTAGAAATCTGCACCTGTCATATCCATTTTATTTACGTATGCCATTCTTGGTACTTTGTATTTATCAGCTTGTCTCCAAACTGTTTCTGATTGTGGTTGTACACCACTTCTTGCTGCTAGAACTAGTACAGAACCATCTAGTACTCTTAAAGATCTTTCAACTTCTACTGTGAAGTCAACGTGTCCTGGAGTGTCTATGATGTTAATTCTGTTGTCCATCCATTTACATGTTGTTGCAGCTGAAGTAATTGTAATACCTCTTTCTTGTTCTTGAACCATCCAGTCCATTGTTGCTGCACCTTCGTGAACTTCTCCTATTTTATGAGTTCTACCTGTATAGAATAGAATTCTTTCTGTAGTAGTAGTTTTTCCAGCATCTATATGGGCCATGATTCCTATGTTTCTTGTTCTCTCTAAAGGAAACTCTCTTCCAGCCATTTGGTTTTTCCTCCTCTTTTCTATTTTAGAGGTCAGATGTCGGAGGTCGGAGGTCGGAATTTTGGGGGTAGTTTCTTCGAAGTATGAGCGATTACTAATCGCCCCTACAGTATTATTTATAATTTACGCCACTATTCTGACTTTTGACTTCTGATTTCTGACTTCCATTTTACCATTTATAATGTGCGAAAGCTTTATTTGCTTCTGCCATTCTGTGCATGTCTTCTTTTTTCTTGAATGCTCCACCGTTTCCAGCTAAAGCGTCCATTATTTCTCCGGCTAATTTTTCAGCCATTGTTTTTTCATGTCTATTTCTAGCATATGTAACTAGCCATCTTAAACCTAAAGTTTGTCTTCTTTCTGGTCTTATTTCTAATGGTACTTGGTATGTTGCACCACCAACTCTTCTTGCTTTTACTTCAAGAACTGGCATTACATTATTAAGAGCTGCTTCGAATACTTCTAGAGCGTCTTTTTGTTCTTTTTCTTTTATGATATTGAATGCATCATAAACTATTTTTTGTGCAACTGTTTTTTTACCATCTAGCATAACGTTGTTTATTAATTTTGTAACAAGTTTGCTATTGTACATTGGATCTGCTATTACATCTCTTTTTGCTATATATCCTCTTCTTGGCACTATTCTTCCCTCCTTTTTTTTATTTTAGATACTATTTATTGTATCTACGGTACTCTTTAGAAATTCAATACTTACGTTTCTTCTCGAATTTCTCTAGTATAGTGCGTATAATCTATTTACAATTTAAGTACCTTAAATTTGTAATTTCTTATATGCACTAACCTAAATTTTATTTTTTAGGTTTTTTTGCTCCATATTTAGATCTAGCTTGCATTCTATCTTTAACACCTGCTGTATCTAATGTTCCTCTTATTATGTGGTAACGAACACCTGGTAGGTCTTTTACCCTTCCACCTCTTATTAGAACAACACTGTGCTCTTGTAGGTTGTGACCTATTCCTGGAATATAAGAAGTTACTTCATAACCGTTTGAAAGTCTAACTCTGGCTACTTTTCTTAAAGCAGAGTTTGGTTTCTTTGGAGTTACTGTTTTTACTACTGTACATACACCTCTTTTTTGTGGTGCTCTTTTATTAGTTACTTTCTTTTTCATTGTATTGTAACCATGTTGTAGAGCTGGTGATGTAGATTTTGTTTTTGCAGTATGTCTTCCTTTTCTTACTAATTGGTTAATTGTTGGCACTTAAATTTCACCTCCTTGATTTTTTTGTTTATTGTAATAAAATTTCACAATAAAAACCGTTACGGAAATACCATTTACTGGCATTTTACAATAACGGTTATATTTTATCACTTTTATGCGTATATGTCAATATTTTTCGTTTATTTTCTAGTAGAAGTTTATGTACTGCTTTATTTAAATTATCTTTCATTATCTTCTTGTTTCATTGACCTCTTTGCGTATTCTTCTCCATATTTTTCTGTTTCTCTTTTATATGCTTCTTTTTTAAGTTCTTCTAGCTTTTTCATAGCTTCTTCTTTATTTACTTCTTTATACCCTTTTTCTGCTACTTCTCTTAAATATTTTGTAAAATCATCTCTTTCTGTTTTTTCGCTTTCTTCAGGTTTTGTAACTTCGTCATTATCTATTTCTACTGTTTTTTCTTTGTTTCTTGATTTGAAAATGTTTTTAACTAAATTAGAAATTTTATTTTTTATTTTAGCAAACACACTTACTTTTGCTGGTAAATTTTCTTCTTGTTCTTCTCCAGTGTGAGTTTCTTCTGTTCTTGTTTCTACTGTTTCAGCATCTTTAGTTTGTGCTTTTTTAGCAGTAAAAGTTCTATCTTTCCATTTGTCTAAGTTCATTTCTATTGAATTCCAACTTAAACCTTCAACTAAATTTCTTCCAACTAAGTTACATTTACTTCTTTTTTGTAGTAATTCATTCTTTCTATTTTCTAAGTCTTCTCTTGATGCACTTGGTGTTTGGTTTTCTAATCTAGTTTTTCCTTCTAATATTTTTTGTAGTTTCACATATTGTTGATTATTGTTAGCCATTTCTTTGTCCAGTTCTTTATTTTTACTTAAAAGTTCTTCTCTTTGCTCTTTAGTTAATTTTGTATTTTTTAATTGCTTTTCAATATTTAATTTTTCTTCTGATATTTTATTCATTTTAGCGTCTATTACTTTACTAGTATTATTTAACTTTTCTGAATTCTCATTAATATATTCTAATTTTTTTAATGCCTCTAGTTCTTTTTCTATTTTTGTTATTTCTTCAGATATTTTTCCTTTGTATTCAAGAATATTTGCTATTTTTGGCATATTGTCTTTGATTTTTAGCAATTTGTTATATTCTTTATACTCTTCTCTAGTAGCACTCTTTTGCTCTACTTTTTGTTTTAATTGTTGTATATCTTGGTCTAAATTTCCACTTTTTAATTCATTATACTTTACTTCCCACTTTCTCATATGGATCCTCCTTTGATTTTCAATATCTTCTTATATTTTACCATAAAATGACATAAATTGCAACTATTTTATGCTGTTGTAATATAAACTTAATATTGATAACTCCCCAGTTTTCATTTAGAAGTTACATAATTTCATTATTATATTTATCCTTTAATGATGCTATTGCTCTATCCGCTAGCTTTCCATATTTTACTTTTTTGTCTTTTATCTTTTCTTCTAGCTGTGGAAGTATTCCAAAATTTGCATTCATTGGTTGGAAATTTTCTTTATTTTCTACTATATAATGTGCTAATGCTCCTATCATAGTTTCTTTTGGGAAGATAATTTTTTCTTTTGTTTGTTTAAATTGCTCTACCGCATTTAAAGCTGCTACCATTCCTGAACTAATAGATTCAACATATCCTTCTACTCCTGTTATTTGCCCTGCAAAATATATGTTTTCGCATTGTTTCATTTGATATTTTCCGTTTAATAGTTTGGGTGAGTTTATGAAGGTATTTCTATGCATTACACCGTATTTTACAAATTCTGCATTTTCCAAACCTGGCACTTTCGAAAATACTCTTTTTTGCTCTCCAAATTTTAAGTTAGTTTGGAAACCGACCATATTAAATAGTGTTCCTTCTTCATTATCTTGTCTTAATTGTATTACGGCATATGGTCTTTTGGCAGTTCTTGGGTCATCAAAGCCAACTGGTTTTAATGGTCCAAACCTTAAAGTATCTATTCCTCTTTTTGCCATTACTTCTATTGGCATACATCCTTCAAATATTTCCTTTTTTTCGAATTCATGTAGTTCTACTACTTCTGCACTTATTAATTCTTGGACAAAATTTTCATATTCTTCTTGGTTCATTGGAAGATTTATATAGCTGGCTTCTTGATTTTTTAGTCTTTCTTTCCATTCTTCTATTGTTTCATCTTTTTTCTTTTCTTCATCATATCTATTTCCATAAAAAGCTATGTCAAAGTTTATACTATCTTTTTCAATAATTGGAGCTGCTGCATCATAAAAGGCTAGTTCCTTTTCTCCTGTTAGCTTTTTTATTTGTTCTGCTAGACCTTCTGATGTTAATGGTCCTGTTGCTATTATTACTATTCCTTCTTTTGCAATTTCTTCTATATTTGTTACTTCTTCTCTTATTATTTCTATATTAGGGTTATTTTCTAATTGTTTGGTTACTTTTTTAGCAAATATTTCTCTATCTACTGCTAATGCTTGTCCTGCTGGTACGCTTGTTTCATCTGCTGTTTTTATTAATAAACTATCTAACAGGCGTAGTTCTTCTTTTAATAAACCACAAGCATTTGTATGTAAATTTGATTTAAAGGAATTGCTACATACTATTTCTGCTAAATTTTTATTAGAATGTGCTCCTGAAAATTTTTGTGGTTTCATTTCATATAATTTTACTTTTATTCCTGCTTTTGCTATTTGATATGCAGCTTCTGAGCCTGCTAAACCTCCGCCTATTATTGTTATATATTCTTTCATATTTTTTACCTTTCCATTTCTTCTTTTTTATAATCTTCCCATGACTTTGAATCTTAACCTTCATTATGCATTTTTTGTTTATTATATATCCTATTTTTTAATTTGTCATTATATTTTTCTTAAAAACTATCGAAAGATTCAGAAAGATTTGGGACGTGTCTAAAAATTTCCAAACATTAAATAACTTTGCATATTTTTTAGTTATCTGTGTTTGGAAATTTTTAGACACGTCCCAAATCTTTCTTTTTATTTAAACAATTCCATAATTTCTTCCTTAGAAAGCTTATTAATAAAGGTTTCATTTGTTGATAGCATATTGTCTATTAGTTTTGCTTTTCTTTGTTGTAATTCATATATTTTTTCTTCTATTGAATTTTTTGTTATTAGTTTGTATACTTGTACATTTTTCTTTTGACCTATTCTATAAGTTCTATCTGTTGCTTGGTTTTCGGCTGATAAGTTCCACCATGGGTCGTAATGTACTACCATATCTGCTCCTATTAGGTTTAGTCCTGTTCCTCCAGCTTTTAATGATATTAAAAATACTTTTATATCTTTATTTTCATTAAATTCATCTACTAATTTTATTCTTTCTCCTACTTTTGTTTGCCCTGTTAGTTTTGAATATTGTATTTTATTTTCTTTTAATTTTTCTTCTATTAAAGGGAACATTGCTGTATATGTTGAAAATAGTAATATTTTGTGTCCCGCTTCTACCGCATCTTTTACAACTTCTATACATTGATTTAGTTTGCTACTTTCGCCTTTATAGTCATTTAAGAATATACTTGGGTGGCAACAAATTTGCCTTAACCTCATTAGTAATGCTAGTATTTTTATTTGACTTTTTTGGAAGCCATTTGCATTTATTTCTTCCATTGCTTCTGTTTTCGCATTTTGAAGATATGATAGATATAACTTTTGTTGTTCTTCTTGCATTTCATTGTTTAGAACTGTTATTGTTTTATCTGGAAGTTCTGTTAAAACTTCTTCTTTTATTCTTCTTAATATAAATGGTTCTATAAGCATTTTTAGTTTATTCATTGCTTTTTTATCTTCTTCTTTTACTATTGGCATTTCATATAATTCTTTAAATTTACGATATCCAAACAAATAACCTGGCATTATAAAGTCAAATATAGACCATAATTCTGAAAGTGAGTTTTCTATTGGTGTTCCTGTAAGTGCATATCTAGTATTTGCATTTATTTCTTTTATCGCTTTTGCATTTTGAGTGTTGTTATTTTTTATATATTGTGCTTCATCTGCAATTATATATTTAAATTCATAACCGTAGTTCTTTGTAAATTTCAATATCTCTTTTTAATAAATCATATGATGTAATTGCTATGTTATATTTTGGTATGCTTTTTATTTTTCTCTTTCTTTCATTTGCATTTCCATGAATTACTACCTGACTTAGTTCTGGTGTGAATTTTTTTGCTTCGTTTTCCCAGTTAAGAGTTAGTGAACTTGGACATACTACAATTGTTGGCTTTGGATTTTCTTCATTTTGAACATAGTATAATATAACTGATAATAGTTGAATAGTTTTTCCAAGCCCCATGTCATCTGCTAAAATTCCTCCGAAATTATAACTGTCTAATACTTTTAGCCATTCATATCCTGTTTTTTGGTAATTTCTAAGTTCTGCATTTAAGTTTTTAGGTAGGGCTATTTCTTTACTAAAGTTTTTGTTTTCTATTTTATTAACCAAATTTTTATATTCTTCATTTTTGCTAATTTCTACACCATTTATATTTTCTAGTATTCTATCTAAATACAAGCTCCTGTATATTGGAAGTTTTAGTTCTCCTTTTTCTAATTCTTTATAGCTAATATCCATTCCTTTTGATAAGCTATCTATAAATTCTATTGTTTCATTTTCTTCTAAGGTTATAAAACTTCCATCTTTTAGCCTATGATATTTTTTCTTTAAATGGTATTTTTCCATAATTTCTTTAAGTTCTATTGGGTCAAAATCTAGAGTACCTAAATCTATATTTAATAAATTATTTTCTATTCTTACTCCTAAATTTCCCATTTTAGGTTTTCTTATTTCTTTTTGTTTAAAATTGTCTGTTGCTAATACTTCAAACTTTTTCATATAATTTTCTATGTCTATCGATAAAAAATTATAAATTGTATCTTCTGAAACTAAAATTAGCCTTGCTTTTTCTACTTCAAGCATGAAGCCTGCTTTTCTAAACATTTCTAGCACTTCATCTTCTTTTGCTATATCTCTTGCAAACTCTAAGTTTGGTTCTAGTAGTGGGTTGAATTCTTCTTCTCCATATACAAACCTTATATCTGCTGTAATATAATTTCTATTATCATAATCTAAATATAGTTTTACAAATAAATCTTTTGGAACATATTTTTCGATTTCTTCTTCAGTTAAATTATTTGTTTCTATTCTATCTTTTACTTTTGGAAATACTATTGAAAATAGATTTGATAGTTCTTCTTTTGGAAATACTATGCTATTTGTAAAGTTATTTCTGAATACTTGTAATAGTTTTAGTGTTGTATTTTTAAAGTTTTCGTCACATTTATATAGTGTGTCATCCATTAGAAAGTATATATTTTCTTTTCCTTCTATTATTTCGTATTCATATATATCTATATTAGGAATAATTCTATATTCACTTTTTCCTTCTTCTTGTATGTCAAATTTTATATCAGGTGCTTTGTTTAAAAACAGTATTTTATTTTCTATTCCTTCTTTTTGGAATGATACTTGTTTTCCTTCTAATACGTTAAATATTTCATCCATTCCGCTATTAGAAATAGTTATGTAATTATCTTCTATTGTTTTTCCATAGTAGGTATATGAATTAGTATTTTCATTGGTGTACTTTATAATTTCGGCATATTTTAGTACAAAATTTAAAAGTGGTAATGACTCTATTCTAAAAAAATCTTCTTCATGTGTAAATTCTAATTTTGTTCCATAGCTGTAATATTCTCTTTTTTTCATTCTGTCATAGAATTCTGGGAAGTTTTTTAATTTATATAGTTGCTTATCTCCTATTTTTATTTCTAATTTTAATTTTTTTGAGTATGTATTATATATTAGCTTTGGTTCTAGTTTTATTGTATGTGGAAGTATTTTTTGTTTTAGATTATCATTTTCTTCTTGATGAATAGGATAAAATTCATGTATTAATTGCTTAAAATTACGATATTTTTCTTCTTGTTTTTGATGCTTTTTGAATATTGCCCCATCATTTTTTATATTTTCTGTTTTATCTGAAAATACTCGAACATAGCTATCATTTTGGCTAAATTCCATAGCTGTTGCTAAAATATGTTTGCAAGTACCATAGTGTTCATAATAATCTGGGCAAGTACAACTTACATCTTCTATTTCTGCATTTTCAACTTTTATATGAACATCACAAATATTTTCATTTCCTTTTACATTAGAACGAATTTCAAAATTATCTATATTATCATAAATTACTTTTGTTATATTAATTCTTTTTTGTCTAATATATTCTTCTGCTTTTTCTTTTCTGCTACTTCCTGCTGATAAGCTTAATTCTCTTATTATTTCTGGGTTTATTATCATTTTATTTTCCCTTCTATAGTGAATTTTCTAATG
Organism: uncultured Clostridiaceae bacterium; assembly: GCA_949902805.1. Taxonomy (GTDB): domain Bacteria; phylum Bacillota; class Clostridia; order TANB77; family CAG-508; genus UMGS1663. Next base: position 4,577 of record CATLDI010000007.1, on the reverse strand, counting down.
TTAAATTATATACTATTTTTTATTTTTTTACAATACATTTACCAAATAAATGTGTCTAATCTCTTCTAATTTATTGACATTTTATGTTATCTATATTATAATCATGAAGAAATTTAATTTTGTATATGTATCAGGTTTTATTTGATACACTTTTCCTAAAATTTTAATAAATTAAGGAGGATTATTTTATGAGTATAGCACAAGAATTAAGAGAAAACATATTTAACAAATCATATTTTGAACAAAAAATTGTGGTGCAAAATAAAATAGCACTTAAACAAAATTTATTTACTATAGTTGGAGAGCCTACAAACGATGTGATAGCTAAAAAATACTATGATTGGGCTCTAGTTTTATTAGAAGCTGCAACTTATAGTCATGTGCAACCAAAACAAGATGTAGCAGTTGTTTTTCAGCAATATCTTATTGATAGAGTCAAAATTAACGTTTCTCCTATATCTGATATTGAAATTTTTAATGAATATATAGAGGCATTTGGTGTTGAAAATGGATGTACTAAGGAGAAATTTAGTGTTGTAGCATTTGATATTATGAAGACTATGTTTGATAATGAAGAAGGTTATTGTGTTGATATTTCCAAAGTAAATATTAATAATGGTCCACCTTTTTACAATCCTTTAAATATTCCATCCTTATGGAAAATCACTGTAACAATGCATTTATAAGTAACTAATATAAAAATAAGATCCACATGTGTGGGTCTTATTTTCTATTTTTTCTTCTTTGTTGTTTTCCTTTTTGTAGTTTTCTTCTTACTTGCTACTTTTTTCTTTTCCTCTACTTCTACCGCTTCTTTTGGTTCCCATTTTTCTCCTACTTGTGGTTTATTCCATGAAATGTAGTTACAACTTGCTGGGTTATTTTCGCATATATAATAGTTTCTTTTTCTTTTTGTTTTTCTTACTTGTACTGTTCCTCCACATACTGGGCATGGTACATCTATTGTTTCTACTATTGGTTTTGCATTTTTACATTCTGGGTAGCCTGGACATGCTAAGAATTTTCCATATCTTCCATATTTGTATACCATCATTCTTCCGCATTTTTCGCATTGAACGTCGCTTACTTCTTCTTCTAGTTTTACGTGCTCTAGTTCTTTTTCTACTTTATCTAATGTTATTTTAAATGGTCCATAGAAGTCGCTAATTATTTGTTTCCATTTAATATTTCCTTCTGCTACATTATCAAATTCTTCTTCTATTTTAGCTGTAAATTCTACGTTTATTATATCTCCAAAGTTTTCTATTAATAGCTTGTTTACTACTCTTCCTAGTTCTGTTGGTTTTAATTGTTTTTGCTCTTTTTCTATATATCTTCTTTCTAGTATTGTTGTAATTGTTGGTGAGTATGTACTTGGTCTTCCTATTTTCTTTTCTTCTAAGGCTTTTACTAAGCTTGCTTCTGTGTACCTTGGTGGTGGCTCTGTAAAGCTTTGTTTTGGTTCTATTTTCTTTTCTTTTAGAATTTCTCCTACTTCTAATTCAGGAATTGATATATCTTTTTCATCCTTTTTGTTATCTTCTGATTCTACATATAATGTCATGAACCCTTTGAATTTTAGTGTTTGACCATTTGCTTTGAAGTCATAATCATTTACTTTTATATTTACTGCTACTGTATCATATATTGCCTGTGCCATTTGACTTGCTATGAACCTGTTATAAATTAATTTGTATAGTTTATATTGGTCTGTTGTTAGTGAATCTTTTATTTTATCTGGCTCTAATTCTACATATGTAGGACGTATACCTTCGTGGGCATCTTGTGCATCTTTGTTTGTTTTATAGTATCTATTTTCATAGTAGTTTTCGCCATATTCACTTACTATATGTTTTTTAGCAGCATTTCTTGCTTCTTCTGAAATTCTTGTAGAGTCTGTTCTCATGTATGTAATTAGACCTACTACTCCTTTTTCTGGTACTTTTACACCTTCATATAATCCTTGTGCTACACTCATTGTTTTCTTTAATGTAAAGCCTAATTTTCTTGAAGCTTCTTGTTGCATTGTGCTTGTTGTAAATGGTGGTGCTGGGGTTCTTTTTCTTTCGCTCTTCTTTATATCATTTACTATGTATTTTCCATTCTTTATATCTGATAATATCTTCTCTACTTCTTCCCCTGAATGTATTTCTTGTTTCTTACCATCTTTGCCATAAAAATGTGCTTCAAAAGTCTTTTTCGTTTTTTCTTCTAATAATGTAGCATATATATTCCAGTACTCTTCTGGGATGAATTTTTCTATTTCTTCTTCTCTATCTACTATTAGTTTTACCGCTACTGATTGTACTCTTCCTGCTGATAAACCTCTTTTTACTTTTTTCCATAGTAGTGGGCTTATTTTATAACCAACTATTCTATCTAACACTCTACGCGCTTGTTGTGCATCTGTTAAATTCATATCTATTTTACGTGGTTTTTTTATGCTTTCTTGTACTGTTTCTTTTGTTATTTCATTAAATGTTACCCTACATATACTATCTTCTGGTATGTTTAATATATGTGCTAAATGCCATGCTATTGCTTCTCCTTCACGGTCAGGGTCAGTTGCAAGGTACACTTTTTTTGCTTGATTCGCATCTTTTTTTAAAGATTTTATTAAATCTCCTTTTCCTCTAATATTTATATATTCTGGTTCGAAATTATTTTCTACATCTACTCCTAGTTTTGATTTTGGTAGGTCACGTATATGCCCCATTGAAGCAACTACTTTTGTACTGCCTCCTAAGAACTTCTTTATTGTATTGGCCTTAGCGGGTGATTCCACTATAATTAATTTATCTGCCATTTACACTTTCTCCTTTTTATCTTATTTAACCATTTTATTTTAAAATATATTCTTTCTTTTTGCAATAGTTTTGGTAATTTTTAGTATATATTACTAAAATTTATATTGTTTATGTCTTTACTAGAATGTCGCTTTATGGTATATTTTATAATATTATAATTGTGAGGTAATAATTATGTTGAAAATGTTAGTAAGTGATTATGATCAAACATTCTATTTGAATGATAACGATATTGAACAAAATAAAATAGCTGTAGATGAATTTAGAAAAGAAGGAAATATATTTGTTATTGCTACTGGAAGAAGTTTCTTTGACTTTAAAAAGAAAGCTAATGAATATAATATAAGTTATGACTATCTAATAATAAACCATGGTTCAACCATATTAGATAAAAATGATAATATAATTATTAATTATTCTATTGATAATGACATTATAAAAGAAATGGTTAATGACTTAGATTTAAATAATTCTATAAATTCTTTTTGCTGTAATATAGATAACTCTAGGTTAGACTTTAATAGCACTGACTTAACTAAAATACATGTTAAATATGCTTCAAAAGATACCGCCCTTAGCATAAGTAATATAATAAACCAAAAATATTCGAACTATGTTAATTGTTACTATGTTACATGTGATGCTGTAGAAATAATATCAAATCAAACAAACAAATCTAAAGCTATAGCACAAATAATGGACATAGAAAAAATAAAAAGAGAAAATATTTATACAATTGGTGATAGCTTTAGTGATATTGAAATGATTAAAAACTTTAATGGTTATTGTATGAAAAACTCTGTAAAAGAACTTCTTACATATTGTAGTGATAGAATTGTTAATAGTGTTACAGAATTATTTAATAAGTTATATTTAGATGATTTATATGTTTTTTTAAATAACTATGATTTTTTTAAAAATTTAGGTAACTATGAAATATGTATGATACAGGATTATAGAAGAAAATCTAAATTTAAAATAAGAACCAAAAATAAAATTTATACTTTAATTTTATCTAAAGATAGAATAGAGCCTTATATTTGTAAATTTAACAAATTAGGAAATGTATTTAAAGACATTGTAGGTTACGTATATTTATCTGCTGATGAAAAAGTTCTTGTTTTAGATTACTTTGGAGATGAAAAAGGTATTGATATAGTTAAGCTTGAAAAATCTAATTTTGACGTTAATGATGATATCTATATAAAACAGTTTAAGGAAATAATTGATAATATACACTCAAATAAGATGGATTTTATTAATTTTAACAATAATTGCAATTACACAACATGGAAGGATTATTATTTAGATGAGATTGAAGATAAAATTAGTAGTATTTATAAGCAGCGTCTTATAACAGATACTACATATAAATTATTATTAAATAAATTATATATTTCTGCTGAAGAACTATGTACTAGAGAAACTTGTTTAATACACGCAGATATGACTCCTTTAAATGTATGTATTAATACAGATCAGAAACAATTATATTTAATAGATTATGATGATTTTAAAATAGGAGATCCTTTGATAGATATATCTAGAATTATAAATTGCAAGTATATGTCTAAAATATTTTATAATTTAGTAGAACGTTATTATAAAAATTATGAAAATAATATTAATCATTTATTTTATACTTTAAGAGTTCATATTAGTTGGTATAACCATATAGTAAAAAATAATCATGAAAAATTATATGATTTAGAAAGTGCAAAATCATATATACTTGAAGTAATAAATAAAATAGTTGGAGGAAATAATGAG
>CATLDI010000006.1 GCA_949902805.1 uncultured Clostridiaceae bacterium | reverse complement strand
TCTTCTTTTTCTTTTTTGTTTTTCCATCTAATTTATCCTTCCATTTAATACTTATCCTATATAATTATATAACATAAATATTAAAATTTCTTTACAATAAGATTAATATTTTGTAAGTTTTTTGTAAGGAATTATTTCATGTTTAGTAATATATTCCATTTAATTACTGATTTCATTTTTCTAATTTTATTATAATACTTGATTCTATTTTAGGCAACTTTAAATTCAATTTTTATGTTGATTTTATACAATAAAAACGAAAAAACATAATTATTAGTTTTCCGTTTTGTAGAAATGATTTGATATAGAAAATTAATCATATATTTATGATGTGTTCTATGGTTTTAGCTTTATTTTTTTCATAATTATATCACTTTTTAGATGTATTATTAAAAATGGATATTGTTTTTTCTTGAAATATATTAGAAATCTGAAAGTTTAGTTTAATTATTTCTTGAAAAGAAGATGTCATTAGTTAACATCTTCTTTTATATTAATATTTAATTATTTCATAAATAGCATTCCTATATATGAAGCATACATTAGGCAATATAGTACTCCATTTAATCTACTCATTTCCTTTTTAGGTGGTATATATGGGAAGATTGCTAGTATTATTGTTGATATTATTAAAAGGATTAAGTCAAAATTATATGATATATTATATGTAATTGGTTTTATTATTGCTGAAACTCCTAGTATTAGTAATATATTAAATATATTTGAGCCTATTATATTTCCTATTGCTATGTCACTATCTCCTTTTAGTGCTGCTACTACACTTGTTACAAGTTCTGGAAGGCTTGTCCCTATTGCAAGTATTGTTAAACTTATTATTTTTTCACTTAAACCTACAATTTTTGCAACATTTACAGCATTATTTACTGCTAAATCTCCACCTATTTTTAAACCTATAATTCCTAATATTATAAATATTATATTTTTTACTATATTATTTTTGTTTTTAGCCTCTTTTTCTAATTCAACTAATGCATTATTCATACTTTGTTTTTTGGCCATAATTATTGTATAGCCAATAAATAAACTAAATAATATTAATAAACAAGTTGCTTCTATTTTTGATATTGTACTTCCTGTGTTTGCAAATATCATAAGTATTATTGTAAATATTAAGCACATTGGTATTTCATATTTTATTGTTTCTTTTTGGAATTTGACAGGTCTTAAAATACTTGCTAATCCTAAAATTAATAATAAATTACACAAATTACTTCCAACAACATTTCCTATTGCCATATCTGAATATCCATCTATTGCAGATGTTATACTTACAAATAATTCTGGCATAGAAGTTCCAATAGAAACAATTGTAAGCCCTATTATTATTTCTGGTATGTGAAACTTTTTAGCCAGTCCACTTGCCCCATTTACTAACATATCTGCTCCTACTATAAGTAGTATAAATCCTACTATTATTAATATAATTGATATAAACACTTTACATTTCTCCTTTTCTATTTTAAAAATTCTTCTACTGTATATTTTATTTTGTCTAATTTATAAGTTCCTCTTATTTTCAAATCTATTATACTATATATCATAAGTACGCATTTTTCAATAGTAAAGTAATATTATATTTGACATTTAACATAATTTTGTATATAATTACTTTGTTACTTTTTTATAATCTTTTTAAAATTTTAAGGAGGTCTAGTATGAAAATAGTAGGAATAATTGGTGGAATGAGTTGTGAATCTTCTAAACATTATTATGAAAGAATTAATAGCATTATTAATTCTAAACTCGGAGATTTAAATACTGCTGAAATAATAATGTATAGTGTTAATTTTCAAGATATTGAGCCATATATGAGGCGTAATGATTGGGATACAATTGAGAAAAAGTTATGTGATATAGCCAAAAAACTTGAAAGTATTGGAGCTGATATTATTATTATTGCTACAAATACAATTCACAAATTAGCTGACAAAATACAAAGTTCTATTAATATCCCTATATTGCATATAGCAGATTGTGTTTCTAATGAATGTTTAAAGCAAAATGTAAGAAAGGTTGGATTACTAGGAACTAAATATACTATGACTGAAGATTTTTTCAAAAATAGATTGACTCAAAACGGATTAAGCGTATCTATTCCACAAAATGAAGAAGATATAATGGAAATAGATAGAATAATTTTCAAAGAGCTATGTATTGGCAATATCGAAAGTTCATCTAAAGAATACTATATAAATGTTATAAATAATATGGTAAAAGACTTTGGAATAGAAGGTGTAATACTTGGTTGTACTGAAATCGAAATGCTTATACAAGCACAAGACTTAAAAATACCTATTTTTGATACTACGAAGGCTCATATAAATTCAACTGTGAATTATATTTTGGAAAATATCTAATATAAATTACCAAAACAAAAATCACCAATTATAAGGTGATTTTTGTTTTTTAAAAAAAGTTATTATTTATACAGTTGCCTATGTAAGTAATAGCAAAATAAAATTTGAATTTCTTTATAATATCATAATCATTTTCTTTTTATAAAGAAATATAACCTATTCTAGTTAATTTTGTTAAAGAAAAACGGAAAACTATAATTATTAGTTTTCCGTTTGGTAGAAATGATTTGTTACAGAAAAGTTAGTCAATTTCTATGATTTGCTCTGTGATTTTAGACTTTACCTTTTCATACAGATGTATAGAATCCCCATGTTCAACTTTAATCTCTAAATTCGATGCACCTGGTATTTTCTTTCCATCTCGATGAATTTCAAATTTGAAAGTGCCTTTATAAAAAATATAAAGTTCATCATTTCTTTCAGATAAAATCATACCGTTTCCAAGTTTCTTTTTGGTTATTATAACTTCTTTTTTACTTTCCTGCTTCTCTTCGTTTTTAGCTTCTTGATTTTGTTCGTTTTGTTTTACAAAGATATACTCTAGTTCAAAAGCTGCTGCCTTGGCTGCTAAGTTTCTATCCGCTGTTAGCAATGTAGGTCTGATTTGCTTAGGCAGTATTTGCATATATTGCAGCAATATGTTATCCACATATTTTTCGTTGGAGTATCCGCTAAACCTTGATAACATATATTTGTCAGGAAAACTCAATATTTTAGAAGTATATTCTTTTATACTTTCTGTCAAAACCTTTGAGCTATCCTTTTTCTTTTTGTCCATTTCCTCCAATGTTGCAAATATAAATGTTACCTGCTTAGCATTATCTATTACATTCCTACCTTGCTCAGATGTTAAAGCACATGTGTCTACTAATATATTATCATAATTAGTATTAGCAGATTGAACCAAATCCATAAGGTTATCTGTTTGTGCTTTAACACAACTCTGTGTTTTTTCCGGTGCTTTACTAGAGTTGTTTTGCTTTAATAAAGAAATGTACCGCTTAGCAGTAGATTCCGCATAACCCAATTTAATAAAAGTGTCTTTTGTTGGATTAGCTGGAAATTTAGGAATTACTTTCTGTATATCTTCTACACTACCTCCTTTTGTTATAATATGACCAATTTCTCTGTTTTTCATGATGTTACCTACCCTTTCTGTATAAGATGTTGTAAATTTTACAATAATCTTCCAACCGTATTATGTCTATATTATACCATTTTTTTGAGGTATTGTCAAAAATTCATTCGCTTACCCAACTCTTCTTTTCTTCTTTGAAAAAATATTGGTTAGAGTAATAAATAATATGCTAAATAAAATAATTACTCCCATATTAATAAATACTGGCATCAGAGTTTCTATGTTAAATACTTCTATTGTTTTTAATAATTCGTTGGTTTGAATGTACCAATATGTTGGTATAATGTGTGCTACTGTTAGAACACTTTTTGGTAGCCATTCTACTGGTACAAAGGCTCCACATAAGAAACTTGAGCCTAGTGCTATTACATTTACTATTCCGTTTATTGCATTTTTGTTATTTACTATTGTTGCTATTAAAAATGCTATTGTTAAAGCACACATTGTAAATATAAATGAATTTACTATGTATATCAAACCGCGCTGTGCTAAGCATCTTTTCTCCTACTATTATGAAACTTATTATTACATAAAATAACCATAAGAATGTTGCAAATAGACCGTTTGAAAATAATAGTATTCTATTATGCTTTTTATAATTCATACTACTTATAATTGTTCTTTTTCGTATACTTTTTTCATTAAAACTTGATAATATTAAGCATATTACATATATTGCACCTGCTAATATGCTATAACTTGCAAAATTATAGTAAAAACTTGATTTTGATAAACTATTTGTGTCTAACTTTGATGTAACTTCTATTTGTGTTTCATTTTCTAAACTATTATTTATTTTTTCTATTAGTTCCGCTTCATTTTTTATTTCATTTGAATATATATTTTGTATTTTTATATATCTTGAAAGTAACATTTCTGCATAACTTGATTGGTAATCCCCTGTGCTTTTTATTTGTATTTCTGGTTTTTCACCATTTAATACAGTTTGCCTATAATTTTCAGGTATGTAGATAATATAGTTTACATCTCTATAAAATAATGCATCATTAATACTATCATCTTCTAGTTTTATATTTATTATATTTGAATTGTCTTTTATATAATCTACCAAATTTTTAGTTAAGCCTATTTCTTCATCTTTATTTATTATTAAAATATCTGGTTTAGCTGCTATAAAATTTGTATTATTTTCACTTGTTGTCATATTAAACACACCAAATATTAGTAATATTATTGTATATAAAAGTACAACAAATTTATTTTTATTTAATATTTTTAAAAATGTTTTAAATACTGTCATTTCTTTCCTTTCCCTTCCCATTTGAGACAGATTTCCCATTAGGAAACGTCCCCAATGGGAACTTTGTTTTTACAATGTTTCAAATTTCTGTTTTCTTAATTGTACAATTGATATTCCTATCATAATTGCACTAAATATAATCAAACTTATAACATTTATATAATACCTATTAAAAGTATCATAATAATATAAAGAATATAGCCCATCTGTTATCATACTTGCAGGGTTTAGTTTATTTATAATTGGTACGTTTTTATCTACCATATATTTCATTGTTATCCCCATCATTCCAGATAAAAAACATCCAAACATTGTAACTGCAATTAATATTCCTGTTTTTGTATTTTCGTTTGTTTTTAAGGTTGTTGCAACTACTATTCCAAGTGAAAGTCCTGCTAAACTTCCTGCTAAGGTTAATAATATAATTAGTGGTAAGTTGCTACCATAATCTACTTTTAATAAAAATATTGTATATATGAATAATAAAGTAATTCCAATTAATTGTGTTATATAACTTGCAAAAACACTAGAAATTATTAGTTTCCCTTTGCTAATTGGTGCTACCGCTGTTCTTTTTCCTACATTTCCCATATTGGCTAAACTATTATTTATCGCTGTCATTGCTAATATTCCACCATATAAACATGTCATTGCTATTAGTGTATAAAATTCAATCATGGTATAACTTAAATTTGCATTTGATATATTTTTAAAGCTTATGTCTTCTTTTGTTGCTATTTCTAAAGCTTTTTTATATATTTTTTCATAGTCAACTTGTGCTTTTCCTTGCATACTTTCTTCTACTATTTTATTATTTGCTAGGTCTTGAACTATTTTGCTTGTACTAGTTATTTCTTCTGTAACATATTTTAATATTGTTGCATTTATTCCATTTGATTTTATTACTATTTTTGGTTTATCTTCATCTAGGTTTAAATATCCTGTTATTTCGCCATTTTCTAATAGTTCTTTTGCTGTAGCCTCCTCTACATATTTTAAAGAAAATAACCTATCTTTGTTTTCTTCATCACTTAAAGCTTCAAAAGATTGCTTTAATATTTCATTATTTTTAGTTTCTTTACTTTCTACTATTGCTATATTAATAATACTTAATTTTTCGCTATTTTCTATATTTGAAAATGCTAGGTTGAAAAATGTTGCCATTATAATTGGAAATGCAAAGGTCCAAAATATTAGTATTTTGTTGCCAAATAGTGTTTTCAAGGTATACTTAAAATTATGTATAAACATTAATCTCTAAGCTCCTTTCCTGTTAATTCTAAAAATACGTCATTTAGAGTTGGTCTTTCTGAATAGATTTTATTGTATTTTATTTCTTCTTTCTTCAAATGATTTGTAAGCTCTCCTAAATTATTTTCCCCTTGTTTATATGTAATAATTAGGTTGTTTACATTATATTTAACTTCCTCTACATTTTGCAATTTTCTTATTTTATCTATTTGCTCTTCTTTTAAATTATTTACTTCTACTGTAACTTTTTCTTCTATTCTAGCTTTTTTCTTAAGTTCATCTGATGTTCCAGTTGCAAGTATTTTTCCTTTATCTAAAATGATAATTCTATCACATAGAATTTCTACTTCTTCCATATAGTGAGTTGTATATACTATGGTTGCTCCTGCTTCTCTTAATTTCTTTATTCCATCTAATATATTGTTTCTACTTTGTGGGTCTACTGCTACTGTTGGCTCGTCTAAAAATATTAGTTTTGGTTTATGTGCAATTCCACAAGCTATATTTAATCTTCTTAATAAGCCACCTGATAGTTGCTTTGGGTAGAACTTTTTAAATTCTTCTAAACTTACTAGCTTAATTGCTTCTTCTATATACTCTTTTCTAGTAGCTTTATCTTTTATATAAAGTCCACAAAAATAGTCTATATTTTCATATACTGTTAGTTCTTCAAATACAGCTACTTCTTGGAATATTACTCCTATATCTCTTTTTATATCATAAGAATTTGGTTTCATTTCTTTTCCAAATATTTGTATACTTCCTTTACTAAATTTTAGTAAAGATAATATACAGTTTATAGTAGTAGTTTTTCCACTTCCATTAGGTCCGAAGTAAACCTAATATTTCCCCTTCGTGTACTTCAAAAGATATATCATCTACTGCTTTAAAAGTTTTGTATTCTTTGGTTAAATTTTTGACTTCTATTACATTGTTCATTTTATAAAATCTTCCTTTCTATTATTGTTGAGATTATGGCATATATAATCCAGTTCCATATATTAATAATTACCATTCAAAAAATTGCTAAATAACAATTTGTAGAGTAACCTTATGTGTTTATATATATTAAAATCAAAATTGAAGCCCGACAACCCGCAGAACGCGGGGGAATACCCGTGAGCTTGGAGGGTTCGATTTTTATTTTAATATATATAAATGCATAAGGTGGCTAATTTTAAAGCTATTTCTTCGAAGAGCGGACGATTGCTAATCGCCCCTACATCAAAATTATTATTTCTACGAGTTTTTATATCCTATTATTAATTTTTTTACAGTTTCTGTTAGTAATTCTTCTATTTCTACATCTGAAAATTTTACTGTATTTGTGGCAACTAAACATGCTATTCCATGTGTAAATATCCATACTTTTACATGGAATTTCTTTTGTTCTTCAAAAGAAAGCCCTGTTAATATTTGGCCTTTCTCTATTACATCATCTCCTACATTATCTGCCATTATAAAATTTTCTGCATTAAGGTTTGTTTTTTGCATAAATATAATTTTAAAAAATTCTGGGTAATCTTTTGCAAATTTAATATATGATAACCCCATTTTTTTATATGCCTGTTCTTCATTTGCACCACTTAGCATGTATTCTTTATATTTTGCACATATCTTTTCATATACTGCTTTTTTTAGTTCTTCCATATCTTTAAAGTGCTTAAAAATCGGATGAACAGAAGCATTTAACTCTTTTGCAATTCTACGAGCATTTAGTCCATCGAAGCCTTCATTTCGCACTATATTATATGCAATATTAAGTACTTGCTCTTTTTCAAATATAGTTCTTGGTGGCAATTTGTATCATCTCCTTTTTAAAATAACATACGTTACCTAACTTTTGTTAGTATATCATTTTGTTTGTGTTTTGTATATAGTTTTTGGGAAATTTGTTGGTCAAACATGTACATAAAGAATTATTTAGAGCTTTATAACAAAAATTTAAATAATTAAAAATAAAGTAAGTTTAAGATATCAAGAGCTGTTGCTCAAGTTTTTCTTAAACTTACTTTATTTTAGTCATTTACTTTTTTCTTTTATTAATAAGCGTTTTAACATCTGAAAATACATCAAAAAGTGATTTTAATAAAAAGAATATTGCTACACTAAGGTAAAATGAGAGAATACTCATAGTAATTTTATCAGCATCTTTACACTGCTGTTTATATGTCTCAAAATTTTCTAGTTAGGAGATTATAAATATTAAAAACAGTTTTATTTTATCATGTGCTTATGTAAAACACAACTATTTTCTATCAAATTATTGCATTTTACGTAAATTTCTTATATAATACATATCATATATAATGTATTAAAATTCTATAAAATAATGTATATAGGAGGATAACAATATGGTTGAAAGATATCAAAGTAAAGTAGCAGTTTTTTTAGTATTAACAAGAGAAGTAAATGGAAACACGCAAATTTTACTTCAAGAAAGATGTAATACTGGATATATGGATGGTAAATATGATACAGCATGTAGTGGTCATCTTGAGAAAAACGAATCACTAGCTATGGCACTATGTAGAGAAGCTAAGGAAGAAATTGGACTTAATATAGATGAACACGATTTAAAACTAGTTGCTCTTATTCATGAATACCAAGATGAGTATATTAATGTATTTTTCACAGCGGATAAATATGAAGGAACTCCAAAAATAATGGAACCTGATAAATGTGATAATCTACAATGGTTTAATATTGATGAATTGCCTGAAAATACCATTATGCGTGTTAGAAATGTGCTTACAAATATGCAAAAAGGAATTATTTATGATGATGGAAATTTTTCACATCAAAAAGCCAAGAGTTAAATTAATAAAAATGATTTGTACAAAAAATGTACAAATCATTTTTATTAATTTAACTCTTATTACAACTCCTACAATAAGGACATTCTACACACTCATTCTTATTTTTCTTAAATAAAGCTCTTATTATTACTATTACTAAACCTACAATTATTGCTATAAACACTATATCTACAATGTTAAATATTTCCTTTTCTATTCTATTTCCTATTTGATACACAAATGTTGCGAGTACCCATGCTAAGCCTGTTTGGAAGGCTATGGCTTTTAGTAGTTTTTTGGTGCTTCCTAGTTCTCTTTTCATTGCTCCTATTGCTCCGAAGCATGGTGCTGAAAATAGGTTAAATACCATGAATGCATAGGCTGATGATGCTGTGAAGAAACCAAATGCTCCATCTCTTACAAATATTTCGGCTCCTTCGCTTGCATCTTCTGCTAAGCCATTTATTACTGCCATTGAGGATACTACTTGTTCTTTTGCAACTAGTCCTTGCAACGCTGATACTGCCGCCTCCCAACTGTTCTCTCCAAGCATTGGCTTAAATACCCATGAAATTTTATTTCCTATACTTGCTAATATACTTTCTTCTACATCTACCCCATATTCCATTTTAAATGAGAATGAAAGTAAAAACCAAATTATAATTGAACATAGTAAAATAATTGTTCCTGCTCTTTTTATAAATGCCATTACTTTGTCGAATACATCTTTTAATATGTATTTTGCACTTGGCAGTTTGTATTCTGGTAGTTCTGAAATATATGTACTTGATGTATGTTTGAATACAAATTTTTTCATAATTAATGCACTTATAATTATTACTGCTATTGCAAAAAAGTATAATGAACTTGAAACTATACCTGATGAGTTTGGAAAGAAGTACCCTGCAAATAGTGCTATTATTGGCAGTTTAGCACTACATGGAATAAATGGGGTAAGTATTGCTGTCATTTTTCTTTCGTCTTCATTTTCTATAATTCTTGTTCCCATTATTCCTGGAACAGAGCAACCTGAACCGACTATAAATGGTATTAGGCTTTTTCCACTTAAACCTAATTTTCTAAATACTTTGTCTAATAGTAGTGATATTCTTGACATATAACCTGTGGTTTCCAACAAGGCTATACATAAGAATAATATTATAAGCTGTGGTACAAAGCCTAGTACTGCTCCTACTCCTGATATAATTCCATCTACAACTAAACTATTTAGCCATTCAGATAGTCCTATGTTTTCCATTAAGCTTCCTACCCATTCTCCAAAACTTCCTACTGCGTCTCCTACTAGGTCGACTGTAAAGTTTCCAACTATTCCTACTGATAGATAATATATTAAGAACATAATTATTATAAATATAGGGAATGCAAGCCATCTATTTAAAAAGATTTTATCTAATCTATCTGATATTGCTTCAGGTCTTTTTTTCTTTTTTATACAAGTTTCTACTACTCTACTTATAAATGAATACTTTTGATTTACGATTTCTTCATATTTTTCAATATCATAATCTTTACTTAGGTATTCAGGAATAACTTTATTTTCCTTCCTTTTTATTGGTTTATCTATTTCTTTTATAAGCTCTTCTATTCCTGTTTCCTTTAAGGCTGATATTTTAATTACTTTTGTTCCTAGCATTTCTTCCATTTTCTTTTCATCTATGCTTAACCCTTTTTCTTCTAGCTTGTCTGCCATATTTAGCGCAACTATTACTTTACAGTTTGATTCTAATAATTGGGTTGTTAAAAATAAACTTCTTTCTAAACATGTTGCATCTACTATGTTTATTATTACATCTGGGTTTTCATTAAACACAAAGTTTCTTGAAACTTCTTCTTCAGCAGAGTATGGGCTTAAAGAATATATTCCTGGTAAGTCTGTTATTTCATGTTTTGTGCCTTTTATTGTTCCAAGCTTTTTTTCAATTGTAACTCCTGGCCAATTTCCTATTTTTGCGTTCATACCAGTTAAACAGTTAAATAATGTTGTTTTACCACTGTTTTGATTTCCAACTAGTCCAACTTTCATTTATTTTATTACCTCCACTTCTATTTGTTTTAAATCTGATTTCCTTATTGCAAGTTCATAGCCTCTTAGTAGAATATCAATTGGGTCGCCCATAGGTGCTATTTTCTTTATTGTTACATTTGTTCCTTTGGTTAGCCCCATATCTAGCAAATGCCTTTTTACATCCTTATTTACAATATTTATGCTTTTTACTACTGCTGTTTGTCCAATTTTTAGTTCTGATAAGCTACAATTTTCACCTATTGTTTTCATTTGTTACCTCCTAGGGCTTAATTTATTTTTATATTAATTATATTATTAAATATAGTGGGAAAATATGAATAAAATTGGAAATGTAAAGCAAGAAGTCAAAGTTGTCATTTGACAACCTTGACTTCTTGTACTTATTTTCTTTAAATTTAAAAGTCACCTTTATAATCGTAAAGCTCTATTGCTTCTTTTGGAAAAGGACTTAAAGGCTTTGAAATGTCAATTCCTAATTCTTCTCCAATAGCTGTAATGAGATATGGCAGTTTTGTCATTGCTTCTATATTCCATTGTGATGCCATGAATGCCATCGTTCCAATTTCAATGTAATGAGCTGATTTTTCCTTACATATTTCATTTAATACTGTCGCAAGTTTTTCATCATAATCATACTTGTATATTTTATGAGCATCTCCACTTCCACTTATTGCCATTCCATGTCTAGTTAAATTAATAACTAAGCCAAAGTCTTGATTATAAATAGAAGTATAACGCCCATGTGAAAAGTTTTTCTTTTCATGCAAAATAACATTTGCAATGCCTGATTCTATAAATTTGCTTTCTATATCCGCTGCTGTTGGCAATTCATCCCACTCATAAAATACATGTACAATAGGTTTTTCTTTAATTGCCTTTGCAATATCAGAAATATTCAAATCTGCTACAAACTTCTCGCCTTTTTCTAATGCTTCTTGATTTTCACGAATTAACTTACAAGTCCAATTGTCATCAAAAATAATTGCTGGTGCAAGCGTTGATGCCATCGAAATCATACCTTTCTCTTTTCCAGTAGTGTCGTGTTCGTTATAATAAGATATGATTTTGACGTCTTCACAGTTTGCATAAACGTCTGATATCGACTGCTTTTCTGCTCCTGTAAGAAGTACAAAAGGGAAGTTCTTCTTTTCACATAATTCAGCTACATATTTAATGTCTGGCGTTCTTCCAGAATAGGAAATTCCTATTACTAAATTATATACTGGATTATTTTCGCCAAAATTAACATTATCAAACTGCTTCAAAATTCTAACGGCTGTTTGAGGAGTTACTGCTTCAACATATGGTGTTCTCATTTCATCGCTAACTGCATGTTTTGCAAATATTGCTGCTGGATACGAACCTCCTGCACCAACAATCATGATTCGCATTGGCTTGTAGTCATTCATTTTGTATAAATCCCACATATACAAATTCAGCTCTTTTGTTGCATCTGTTTCTTCTGCTTTCCGAAGTCTTTCTGGCATTAAATTTACTTGCTGTCTACTTACAAATTCTTTTCTCATTTTTTATCCTCCTACCATTTGTTTTAGAGAAATTATACAGTTACAATTTTATCGCTATAGTGCGATGTACTTGAATATTCTATCATTCATTTATGTAAATGTCAACTAATGCAATGTATTTTATACATTTGACATTTGTTTTATACTTGTGTGTTTTTCTCTATCTTTTTTCCGATTAGGAACAGTCCACCACCCAGTCCTAATGTAATCTATAATTTTTCAAAAAACTATTGCAATTTTATGTAAAATATCATATAATGCTAATGTTAGATTGTTTAGAAACCGATAGTTCAGCAACTTGGAGGTTTCTATGCCTCCAAGAAAATTTAAGGAGGTAACAGTTATGAGTTTTGGGAAAGAATTATGCAAGTTGTCTGTTGAAGCGCAAAAAAAAGGTGCACATCTGCAGGATGGAAAAAAAGTATGGGAACCAATAAAGGAAACATTAAGGACTTTTGCAAAAGAAACTGGTGAAAAAGGATGTAATATTTTTTTTGAAAATATCCCAGATGAAGTTATACTTATGTTACAGCAATTGGCTGAAAATGACGAAATTGAACTTATTAATTGGAACTCGCCCTCAGATGCTGGTCATCCAGGTGGAAATTTTGATCAGATTGGTGTTATTACCTGGGATAGCTATTGGTATTTTTCTACATATCCATTTAAAGTGTCCAGATTCTCACTGCTTGTGTCGAAAAATGATGATAATATAACAACTGAGATTGTCGATGTAGGACCTGGTGTTGCAATCAGATTCTAATAAAACTCAAAAAGATCCAACTTGGTAAGAGTTGGATCTTTTGTATTCATTTTATACTCTCCGCTTCTTGCTCAGTTAAATATCCATATTTAATCATCTTTTTCATAACTTGCTTTCTTCTTTGTTTAGCAAGTTCTAGATTTTTAGTAGGTGCGTATACTGAGGGTGCATTTGGTATTCCTGCAAGTAGTATTGCTTCTGCTTTTGTCATTTCTTTTAGTTCTTTGTTGAAGTATCCGTTTGCATGCTTCTTTTATTGTGTAGTATCCGTCACCATAGTAACTTGTGTTTAAATATAGTTCTAGTATTTCATCTTTTTCATAGTTTTTTTCTATTTCAAATGCCATAAATACTTCTGCTATTTTTCTTGTTATTTCTTTTTCTTGTGTGAAGTATATATTTTTTGATAATTGCTGAGGTATTGTGCTTCCTCCTTCTACAAAGCTCATTGCTTTTATATCATTTATGGCAGCTCTTGTTATTGCAATTATATCAATTCCATTATGTTTATAAAATCTGTGGTCTTCTACTGATATTACAGCATCTATGTATATTTGTGGCACTTCTTCTATTTTAGTATAATTTTCTTTTTTTCGTATTTTTTCTACTTTTTCTATTAAAGGTATTTCATCTATTGCATTTTTGTACATTTCATATCCATTTTTTATTAAGATTGCTCCTGTAGCTAATGCTATTAATGTTATTATAATTATTATTCTTTTTATTATTTTCATTTTTATCACCTTGACTTTCAGTATTTTTTAATTTATGTATTGTTTTTATGTAAATTATGTTATTATTTAGTATAGAACTGTTAACAATTAATCAAAGATGTAAAATACATCTAAGAAAATTAGGAGGGCTATGTTATGGCAAACTATTTATTGCAAAAAGGTGACAAAATTCGGTTAGAGAAAGGTATGAGAGTATATGCTCCAATCCCCAGCAAATTTTTATTTGATAATACCCCTTTTTCTACTGGAGTGTACGAATCCGAAGCTATTGAAATTGGCAGAGTTTACCGTAAGCAGGTAGTTACAAAAGAGGAATTACTAAATAAGTCTATGGATGCTATTGCTGGAGTTCTTCATATATCATCAGAAGAGCTTAACAAGATGTCAAGAAAAGAAATGGAAACTTTTATTGACTCTCTTAACCTAAACTTTGATGAAGAAGAGTTTGATAGCTCGATATATGCTGGCGAATATATGGTAGAATACGTTTCTTTTGGAGGCGGCGGAGTTCAGGGAACACCTAGCAGTTATGAAACATATGCTCATGGGTGGCGCGTTTTTTGCGTAAAGCTTGATAATCCTTCCATTCAGGTGAATTTTTATCAGACAGGTTCCTTTACAGCAACAATTCCGGATATTTGCCCAATTAATCAATAATGACTTTTTTAAAAAAGAAGATGTTGATACTTAGCATCTTCTTTTTTGATATATTAATAATTTTTCTCTTGGCTTCCGATTGGGGACAGTTCCTAATCTAGCCAGATTATTTTTGTTTTTTAGTTTGAGGTTCTTCTCTATCTTGTTTCCGATTACGAACCGTCCCCAATCTACTGTCTCTACTCTATTTTATTGTTCATAGTTTGTTCTTACTTTCTCTGGCAATTCTTCTAGTTGTACTTCTTCCCAATTTCTTACGCCTGCTATGTTTAGAAATTCTAATTTTAAGTATGCTCCTTCTCTTAATTGTCTGCTGGTTTTAAATTTTATTTCTCTTGATTTTCCTTGTTCGTTGTAACAAGTTAGTGTGTATTCGTAGTTCATGTCTTCTGTTGCTGGAAGTGTTTGTATTTTTGTGTTATCTATTTTTGTATAGTATTCATATACTTGCTCACATATTACATAGTAGGCACATATGCAAAGCGCTATTAGTATTGTTATTCCTATTATAAATGGTATTTTTTCTTTTATGCTATCCATCTTAACTCCCTCCTATTGTGCTATAATATCAATGTTTCCTTTAAAATTATCTAATTTAAGTGTCAAGTAATAGCTAACTCCTCCTACATATATATTATCTTCATACTCTCCAGTATCACTAATTAAAGTAGTTTCATTATTTCCTAATTTAGCAATTACATTAATATTACCACTTTCTTTTTCTATTTTTATTTTTACCTTTATATGGTCTCCATTTTTCCTTGAAATAGCAGTTCCACCAAATATTGTTTCTTCGCCTGAATAATTATCATAATTTGCTATATATGTTCCAACATATTTATCTACTCCATATTTTCTTTTACCTTTTAATCTCATATTACTTGTTAAACCTGCTGTATCAAAACTTTGAATAAATGAATTATAAGTGTTTATCACTTTGTCTTTTGGATTTGCTCCTATTCCTATATTAAAAATTGTAATCCATAATATTATTACTAAAGTTATTATACCTAAAAATATCATTTTAAATATTCCAAACATATCTACTCCTCTTCTTTTATAATAGTTTTGCTTCCTAAATATGTAGCTAAGAAGTATGCTCCATATATTGCTCCCATTACTAGAACTGTGGCTATAATTGATGGTACTAGTTCTTCTTTTTTTGCTATTCCTTCTAACATTGAAAGTACAAATTGTATTCCAAATACCGAGTGAACTATTGCTAGTATTAATGGCATTATAAAGAATATTCCTATTTGACTAAATAGTGCTTTGTTTATCATTTTTTCGTCACAACCTATTTTTCTTAAAATAGCATATCTTTGTTTATTGTCTGCACTTTCGGTTAGTTGTTTTAGTGCTAGTATTGCACTACTTGCTATTAAGAATATTATACCTAGGTATATTGCAATAAATGTTATTATTGTGGCTAAACCGATGCTTGCTTCCATTAATGATATTTTTGTAAATCCATCAATTTTGATTCCTTTATTTGTTAGATTACTTATTAAATTAGAATTTGTTCCTGCAAATATTTTTTCTATTTCTTCTTTTTCTTCATCTGTATTTGCATTATAATTTGCTATTAATAAAGCTTGTTCTTTATTGCTTTCTGTTAAAGGGCATGTATCTGGTACTAGTATAATACCTGTGTTTGTGTGGCTAGTTGACATCATTACAAAACCTGATTTACATTCGTTATATTTTGATTTATATTTTTTTCCTGCAATTTCTAAACTATTTTCTCCTTCTTTTAATACTGTATTTCGTAATTCTTTCATTGAGTCGAAATCACATAGCATAATATATTCATCATCATTTAAAGAATATTTTTCTATTCCATAAGCTAATGCTATTTTATTATAGTCTGATATTTTTATAATTTGTTCAGCTGTTTCATAAACAAGCATTGGAAATTTTTGTTTTACTTCATCAATTTTATTTCCGAAGAATTTTCCCCAATTTAAATTTTTATCAGTATATATTGTTATTTCTGTTATGTCTTTTAGTACATTTATATCAACGCCATTTTGTTTTAGCGTTTGACTTATAGGTAATCTAGAATCTTCTATTTGCTCTTTTGTATATGTTATTTCTTTACCTCTCCCATTTATATATTTTTCTGGTAAATTTGCTGTTTTATAAAGGTTCAAATCTACTGGGGTCATTTCTATAAGTTCCCTTTGCATTGTGTTTCTTAATGCTAAGCTTGAAGATAATATTGTTATTGTCATAAATAGCATTAAACATATTACGCTCATGCTTATTACTGTTGTGTTAATTTTATTGTTTAATTGTCTTAATACAAACATATTTGTTCCTTTTAAATATGTTTTTTTCATACTTTTAACTATGTGCAATATAAATCCTGATAAAGACCAGAATATTCCTATTGTTCCTACTATTCCCATTAATATAGGTGGTAACATTTTTTGGGCTGTAGAAAGTGAACGTACATCTCCTGTTACTTTCCAATATGCATAGCCTAATATTGTGCTTGATACCATAAATACTAGTATTGATATAAATGGATTTTTTATTTTTACTCTTTCATTCTTCTTGTTTGCATTTAATAGGTTTATTAGTTTGTACCTAGATACTGTTATTGTATTAAAAAACATTACTGCAAGATACATTACTGCAAAATATATACATGTTTTTATTGTGCTATCTACTGAAAATATAAATTGGAATTTGCTCATATCTGCTTCAAACATTTTTGCAACTAGTACTGACATGAATTGTGATGCAAATACTCCTACCCCTATACCTACTGCAAGTGATATTATTCCTACAAAAATTGTTTCCATTAATATTATTTTTGATATTTGCCATTTTCCCATTCCTAGGCTCATGTATATTCCAAATTCTTTTTTCCTTCTATTTATTAAGAAGTTATTTGCATATACAATCAGTAATCCTAGTATTATTGCTACAAATGTTGATACAAAACCTAACATTGTTATCATTAATTTAATAATGCTTCTTTGCGATTCTGATACTTGTAGCATGGCTTGTTGGCTATCTAGTGAGTTAAACATATAAAATATTGCTACACCTAGTACTAATGTTAAAAAGTATATGCTGTAATCTTTTATACTTTTTTTCATATTATTAAAAGATAATTTAAATAACATCGTTTAAATCACCTCCAAGAAGTGTTTGGACTTCTATTATTTTTTCGAAGAATTGTTTTCTTGTGTCATTTCCTTTTATTAGTTCATTAAATACTTTTCCATCTTTTATAAATAGTATTCTATTTGCATAAGATGCTGTAAAGGCGTCATGTGTAACCATTAAAATTGTAGCTTTTAGCTCGTTATTTAGGTATTCAAAGTTTTCTAATAATTGCCTAGCTGATTTTGAATCTAATGCTCCTGTTGGTTCATCTGCTAATACTAGTTTTGGATTTGTTATTATTGCTCTTGATGAAGCTACCCTTTGCTTTTGACCCCCTGATAATTGATATGGGTATTTTTTTAAAGTATCTTTAATTCCTAGTTTTTCTGCAACATTATTTACTTTTTTATTAATTTCTTTTGGGTTTACCTTTTGAATGGTTAATGCTAGTGCAATATTTTCATATGCAGTTAATGTATCTAGTAAGTTGAAGTCTTGGAAAATGAAGCCCAGCTCTTCCCTTCTGAATTTATTTAATTTGTTTCCTTTTAGTTTTGTTATATCTTCTCCATTAATTATAATATGTCCTGCTGTTACTTTATCTATTGTTGATATACAATTTAAAAGAGTAGTTTTTCCAGAGCCACTTGCTCCCATTATTCCGACAAATTCTCCTTTTTCTACATTAAAGCTTATATTGTCTATTGCCTTTGTTAAGTTTGATTTGTTTCCATAGTATTTTTCTATGTTTTTTACTTCTAAAATTTTTTCCACTTTTAAAAACTCCTTTCGTTTACTTGTATTTATTATAAACGTTTTTTTATATTGTTTCCATCGATTTTGGTTACATTAAGGTTACAAATTTGTAAGGTTTTAATTAGACATTATAGAGCTCCTTGAGAATTATATTTCTCAAAGAGCTCTATACATTATTTTACCAATCTGCATATTTAAAACATGAACATTCATCAATTGGTTCATCTTCACAACCGTCACATCTTCCTGAACAGTCTCCTCCATGTCCGCCTTCTCTGTACTCACAAGAAAAGCACTTACATTCTCCACAGTTTTGGCATATATTGTCTTCATCTTCTATTTCAGTAATTGAATTTGTCCAAACTGCAACATAATGGGCAAGTGCTGGTACTCCGTCTGTAAAGTCATCTGTTTCAAACAGTCTAATTAGGTATGACTTTTCATCATCAACTTCAATAGTTGCAAGTCCATAAACCACTTTATTATCTTCGATTCTCTTTGCCTCATACTTTGCACCTAAGCCTTTTTCTAAACCATAAATTTGCATACTTTTTTCCTCCTTCAATATTAATTGTGTTGTTTACTCGTTATATATGTTTGCTCTTTAGGAGATTATTAAAATTTTCTATTGTTTATTTTATCACATTTCCAAATAAAATGGTAGTACTAATTTAACATTTTTATATTTTCTTTGATTTTTAATATATCTGAAAACACTAGTCCCTTATAACCTTTTTCTACTAATTTTAATATTTTATTAGCTTTTCTTTCTATTTCTTTTTTCAATTCTTTATTTACATTTACATATCTATTTTGCTTTATGTACGCTTCAATTATATATTCTTCAGTTGTTGGAAACATATTTTGAATTAGAAAAGCTCTTTTTTCACCTTCTACATATCCAAATACAATATTGTCTACAATTTTATATTTTTGTAATTTATAATTATAAATTTTACTGTATTTTTCTACCTTACTACTTATTGGTATGAACCATAATATATCGCTATTTTTTAAGTCTTTAAAACAATAGTAACATGGTCTTTTATTTTCATCTCCTTTATTTTTTAATAATAATTCATCCTTTACCTTTTCAAAAAATTCTTGTTTAATAAAATAAAATTTTCCTTCTTCTATCTTCATAATTTAATCCTTTCTAAAAACAAAAAAATAGAGCCAAAACATTTTACTGTTTTAGCCCCATATTAAATTTGTTCATTAGGCTTTATTTTATTTGCTCCCTAATTAGCAAAACATTATTTGTTCATTAGGCTTTATTTTATTTGCTCCCTAATTAGCAAAACATTATTTGTTAAAATAATATTAACATGCGTAATATTATTTGTCAATACTATTTTATGTATATTTTAACTTTTTTATGTAATATCGACATAGCTACCTTTTGGAAATACTAGTCTTACTTCTGTTCCTTCATTTTGCAGAGAATTAAGTTCTATTGCTATTCCTAATTTGTTACAAAGTTTTTTACATAAGTATAGGCCTATTCCTGTGGATTTCTTATTTGCTTCTCTTCCATTTGTTCCTGTAAAGCCTTTTTCAAATACTCTTGTTATTTCTCCTTTTTTTATTCCTATACCATTGTCTTTTATATATAATATTACGTTTTCTTTTTGCTGTTTTGCATATATTTCTATTTCTGATAGATGACTAGTCTGCATATATTTAACACTATTTTGTATAATTTGGTTTAATATAAATACTATCCATTTACTGTCTGTGTTTACTTCTTTCTCTAAGTCATGAATATTTAAGGATATTTTTTGTTCTATTAATATATTTTTGTTTTTCTTTATGCTTTCATTAACAATATCTTGAAGATTTGTTTTTCTTATATAATAGTCTTTTTCTACTGTACTGCTTCGTGCATAAAATAACGCTTGTTCTATATAGTTTTCTATTTTTTCTATTTCTTCGTCTATGCTTTTTGTTACTTCATTTTTGTTGTTTTCCATAATCATTTTACTTGTCGCTATTGGTGTTTTTATTTCGTGAATCCATAGTTCTATATATTCTTTGTAGTCTTCCGTCATATATTTATACTTATTTACATTTTCAAACATTGATTTATTTATTTGCTCTAATGCATCTTTTAATATTTTTCCTTCTGTAAAATTAGGTGATTTTATAATTTCTGTTATTAAATATTTCTCTTCTAATTCATCTAATTTCATTATCAGGTTTGTATAGAAATTTCTTTTTATTAAATATTCAATTATTATTCCAATTATATAAAGGCCTAAAATTATTATAGGAATATATATTTTTATAAAATTTGCAATTGGGTATGTAAGTAGGAATATTTCTATTGTGATGATTGCAAATATTAGCAAAATTATTGTTATGATTTTATCTTTTAAAAATTCCTTAAATTTCATGCTTTGCTCCTTTTTTTGTTATATTTTATTGGTTTCCGATTGGGGGCAGTTCCTAATCTACCAGTTTACTATTTACCTTTTACCTTCTTAGTATATATCCTTGTCCTCTTCTTGTCTCTAATAATTCCTTTAAATTTAGTTCTTCTAATTTATTTCTTAGCCTTGTTATATTTACTGTTAAAGTATTGTCATCTATAAAGCTTTCCGTTTCCCATAAGCATTCCATTATTTCTTCTCTTGAAACTATTTTCTCTCTGTTTTGGACTAGGTATTTTAAAATTTTGTATTCGTTTTTTGTAAGTTCTATTATTTTCCCTTGTTTTTCTATTGTGCTGTTTGATGTGTTTATTATGAAATCTTTTGCATCTATTTTGTCTCCTATTTCTCCGTTCATATTCACTCTTCTTAATAATGATGCTATTTTTGCAAGCAGTATTTGTATGTTATATGGTTTTGTAATATAGTGGTCTGCTCCATAGTTTATTGAAAGTAGTTCGTCTATTTCGCTATCTCGGCTTGTTACTATTATAATTGGCATGCTAGATGTTTTTCTTATTTCCTTACATATATATTCTCCGTCAGAATTTGGTAGGTTTATATCTAATAAAACTAAATCTGGATTTATGTTTATAATATCTTGCAGAGTGTTTTTGAAGACTTCTAACACTTCTACTTCATATCCATTTTTCTTTAAAAATATTTTTAGTTCATTTCTTAATTTTTCATCATCTTCTACTATTAATATTTTTTGCATTTTAATCAACTCCATTTTTATTATAGCATAGTTTTGTAAAAATAACCTTACATTTTTGTAAGCTTTTATATGTTTTTTCTATTTATAGAATACTTATGTATGAGTTTTAAAAAAACAAAAAGCACCTATAATAGATGCTTCTTGACTTTTTTAATTAATATTTGTTTTATCTATTTTTATTAAAGTATTCTTCAAAATCATCTTTTGATATTGGTTTTGAATAATAGTATCCTTGTATTATATCACATTTTATTTTCTTTACAAATTCTACTTGCTCCCTTGTTTCCACTCCTTCTACAATTGTTTTTACCCCAAGGTGCTTAGCTATAAGCATAATATAGTTTATAATATTTTGGTCATTTTCCAAATTTGCTTTATCTATAAATACTTTATCTATTTTAATAATATCAATTGGCATACTTTGTAGCATGCTAAGTGATGAATAACCTGTTCCAAAATCATCTATTGATATTGTAAAACCTTTTTCTTTTATTTTATTTAATATTTTTAGAATATCTATATTTTCATCAATTGTTGCACTTTCTGTTATTTCTAAGTCAATGTCTTTCCTTTCGATATTGTATTTGTCTGTAATTTTTACATATTCTTCTATAAAGTTTTCATCTGTAAAATGTGCTTTTGATACATTAATTGAAACAATTGGCATAAAGCCATATTTTTCCTTCCATAGTTTTAAATTTTTACATACTTGTTCAAATATGTATAAATCTAGTTTTATTATAAATTTATTTTTTTCAAACAATGGAATAAATTTTCCTGGTGAAATGACTTTTCCATCCTTGTTCCATCTTACTAAAGCTTCTGCTCCTGCTATTTTTTCAGTATTTGTGAATACTTTTGGTTGATATACTATCTCAAATTCTTCATTTTTTAATGCATTTTCCATACAGAATTCTATTTTTTGTTCTTCTATTAATTGATTTTCTAGTATTGTATCGAATATATAATAATTTTCATCATATATTCCTTTAGTTTTAGCTCTTGCCATATATGCCTTGTTTAATATTTTGTTTATATCTGTATCTTCTTTCTTTATTTTGTATACACCAATTGATAAATTCAAATGTATTTGTGTTCCATTTATTTTTATATTTGAAACTTTATTATATATTTTATCAAGTAACTTTTTAACATTCTTTTCATAGCTAAATATTGTTGTATAAATATCTCCTGAAATTCTACATGTAATACTATTTTGGGGTAAAATGTTTTCTAATTCTTGTCCAACTGTTTTTAATATATTGTTGCAAAATTTATATCCATAAATATTATTTAATGCTTTAAATTTGTCTATATCAAGTGATACTATATATTTATTTTTGTTGTTATTTTGTAAATATAAGGCTCCGTTTTCTTTGAAATATGCTTCATTTCCAAGTAATGTTATTGGATCTATGTATGCAACTGTATATAGTTTCTTGTTCTTTTTTTGGTTTGAAATATTAATGTATACGCAAATGGCTATTATAATAAATGTAACAACTAAACATACTGCTTGTGATATAATAATTAGCATAATCAATTCTTTTGCTATTGTACTATTAGCTGCTGTTGTTACTACATACCAGTCATTAATATTTACTTTTTCATAGTGAATAAAATAAGTTTCATTTCCAAGCCTTATATCAAATGTTCCTATTTTATGTTTTTTTATGTTTTCCGCCATATCATTAATTTTTTTTGTTTCTCTTTTATCTTTTAGTTCATATCTAGTTTTTATATATTCATATAAATTAGCATTTTCTTCTTTGATTATATTAAATGAATCTATTAATACTGTTCCTTCATTATTAATTAAATAAGTTCCGCCTTTGCCAAATAATCTTCTTAATAATATGTTTTTATAATCTTGAGTATTAATGGTTGCCATTAGTACTCTATCTTCTCCATTAAGTTCAAAAGTTTTTGAATAAATATTTACTTGGTTATTTGATACTGTACTTGGTCTATTTTCAGAAAGATACACTTCACTTTGCTCAAAAAATTCTTCGATATTTACATAGTTTTTAACAATATGTCCATCACTAGTTGTTCCATTTCCTTGTTTATCTAATATAACAAGTCTTGTGAAATTATAATCACCCAAATCACCTTTAAACCTATCAAAAATTTCATTTTCTGTTTCAAAATATCCTCTATTAATAGAATCTACCATTATTTCTACAAATCTTTTTTGGTCTGTTATGGCCAAATTAAGTTGCGTCGCTGTTTGCTCACTAAGTTCAGTTATATTCGCATATATATTTTTGTATATCAATTTTTTTACATTTCCTATATATATAAATGATAGAATAATTATTATAATGAATATAAGAATAATCCACCATACGTTTAATTTACCATTTTTTATATTTATATATTTATTGTTTTCTTCCTTCTTCATAAAACACCTCTATTTTTCATAGTACCTATATATATATAATAAATACAGATATTTTTCAAGGTTTAAAAAACTTTTTTGTAAAAATTTTTATTAAAAGAAACCCTACATCTTGTAGAGTTTCTTTTTTCATGAAAATTACTTTTATTCGTTTTTATATAAAATTATAATTTTACCTTCTTTCAAGCCTATTTTTATATAAAATTATACTTGTTAATTTTAAAATTTTACTTTTATAATTAAGACTATTTATTTTTCATTAGTAATTTTAGAATTTATTTCTAATTTTTGTGTTCTTGTATGTATTTGACAACATCTCCAACTGTAACTATTCTTTCTGCTTCACTGTCTGGTATTTCCATTTCAAATTCTTCTTCTAGGCTCATTATTAATTCTACTATATCTAAAGAATCTGCTGATAGGTCATCTACAAATGTTGCTTCCATTGCTATACTTTCTTCACTTGTGCCTAATTGTTCTACTATTATCTTTTTTAATTTTTCGTAAATTTCTTGTTCTGACATCTTTCTCACCTCCTTTAAACTCCCATTATATTGTAGCCATTATCCGCATATATAACTTGACCTGTTATACTGTTTGACATATTGCTTAGTAAAAATGTTGCTACATTTCCTACTTCTGTTGTTGTTACATTTTGGTGTAATGGTGCTTTTTCTTCTACTATTGTTATTATTTTTGAGAAGTCTTTTATTCCTTTTGCTGATAGTGTTTTTATTGGTCCTGCTGATATTGCATTTACTCTGTGCCCTTCTTTTCCTAGGTTTTGGGCTAAATATCTTACACTTGTTTCTAGTGCTGCTTTTGCTACTCCCATAACATTATAGCCATCTAATACTTTTGTTGAACCATGATAGGTTAAAGTTACTAAATGTGCATTTTCGTTTAACATTTCTAATTCTTTTGCTTTTCTTGCTACTAGTACAAATGAGTAACTGCTAACATCTACTGCATGGCTATATCCTTCTTTACTTGTATATATAAAGTCATTGTGCAGGTCTTCAGTGTTTGCATGTGCTACTGCGTGTACAATACCATCTAGTTTTCCGTTTTCGTTTTTTATTTTTTTAAAGGTTTCTTCTACTATTTCATCTTCTGATGCTCCATTTAGAACATAGCATTTTCTTCCTTCAAATTCTTCTGTTAGTTCTTCTATTTTTTCTTTATTTTCTTCGCCCATATATGTAAATATTAGCTTTGCTCCATTTTCATAGGCTGATTTTGCTATTCCATATGCTATACTCCATTTATTTCTTATTCCTATTATTAAGATTTGCTTATCTTTTAGTAACATTTTTCTCCTCCTTAAATTTGTTTAAACCCTTCTATTTTTCTGAATTTTTCGTATCTATTTTCTACTATTTCATTTTCATTTAATTGCTTTAATGCTTTTATTTCGCTTGTTATTTCTTTTCTTATGTTTTTAGTAATTTTATCAAAGTCTTCTTCTGTAACTTCTAATGGCTCTTTTATTATTTTGTCTATTACTTTTAAGTCATATAGGTCTTTTGCAGTTAGCCTCATTTTTTCGGCTGCTTCTTTAAATTTGCTAGAGTCCTTCCATAATATACTGCTATATCCTTCTGGTGACAGTATTGAATATACCCCATTTTCCATCATTAATACTTTATTTGCTACTCCTATTGCTAAAGCTCCTCCACTTGAACCTTCTCCTATTACTATTGCTATTATTGGAACTTTTAGTTTTGCCATTTCAAACATTGATTTTGCTATTGCTTCTCCGTTGCCCTCTTTCTTCGGCTTCTATTCCTGGGTATGCTCCTTTTGTATCTATAAAAGTTACTACTGGTCTTCCGAAATTTTTCTGCTTGTTTCATAAACCTTATACCTTTTCTGTAACTTTCTGGGTTTGGCATTCCAAAGTTTCTTTCTATGTTTTCTTTTGTTGTTCTTCCTTTTTGCTGTGCTATTATTGTATAGTTTTGCTTTCCTATTGAAGCTAAACCACATATTATTGCTTTATCATCTTTAAAGTTTCTATCTCCATGTAGTTCTATGAAGTTGTCAAATATTTTTTCTATATATTCTATTGATGTTTTTCTTTTTGGGTTTCTTGCTATTTCTACTTTATCCCAAGCAGATAGTGTTTTTGTTTGCATTTTTCCCTCCTTTTCTTTACATTTATGTTAATTTGTGTTATACTTCTACTCATAGTAATGTATTAATTATTAAAATTCTAATTCATTAAGAGGAGGTATTCATTATGGCAAATAAGAATTTTAACATTGATGCTGCTCATAGGTTACGCCTTATTTATAAGAAAGAACGGCTTTATGCCAAAGAAAGATTAGTAGAGCAACTTATAAGTTGGCAATATTTCTTTGGAACAAAATCGATTGTTGGTATTACTATTTCTTTACCTAGTTATTATCAAAAGAAAACAGTCGAAATAGTTTGTAACGATTTAGGTTATACCCTTACCTCATTTAGCAATCCTATCCAAAGAGGTTTGTATGGTGCAACTTATGGCAAAGGCACTAATTTTACTTTTACATTTGCTGATGGTTAATACCATCAGCTTTTACATTATTTATTCATTCTTATAATCTGTGCCAAAGTATCTTTTAAGTCTTTTCTTTCAACAATCTTATCTATAAAACCATGCTCTAATAAAAACTCTGCTGTTTGAAAGCCTTCTGGTAGTTCTTCTCCTATGGTTTGCTTTATTACTCTTTGCCCTGCAAATCCTATCATTGCTCCTGGCTCTGCAAGTATTATATCTCCTAAACTTGCAAATGATGCTGTAACTCCTCCATATGTTGGGTCTGTTAGTACTGATATGTATAGAAGGCCTGCTTCATCTAGCTTTGTTAATGCTGATGTTACTTTTGCCATTTGCATTAGTGATATTATTCCTTCTTGCATTCTTGCTCCTCCTGATACTGAAAATATTATTAGTGGTAATTTTTCTTTTATTGCTTGTTCTATACTATGTGTTAATTTTTCACCTACTACTGCTCCCATGCTTCCCATTAGAAAGCCACTGTCCATTATACATATAACCGCTTTTTCTCCATTTATTTTTCCGTGTTCCACAGCTTACTGCTTCATTTAGTCCTGTTTTTTCTCTTAAGCTATTTAGTTTTTTGGGGTAGTCTTCTATATTTAATGGGTTTGTTGTTTCTATATTTATATCAAACTTTTCGTATGTTCCTTCATCTACTATTAGTTCTAACCTTCTATCTATATGCATTCTAAAATAGTGATTACAATTTGGACATATATTTAGGTTATTTCTTACTATTTCTTTATATAATATTTCTTTGCAGAAGTCACATTTTACCCATTTTCCTACTGGAATATCAATGTTTGTTTTTTTGTTTATAACATTTTTTGTTTCTCTTTTTTTTATTTTATCAACAATCATAGTCTATTCTTCCTTTTTTAATATTTGTTTTTCTATAAATGATGTATCAAAACTTCCTCTTATAAAGTCTGGATTTCTTATTATTTCAAATAAGAAGTCCCTATTTGTTTCTATTCCGTCTACTACTAATTCTTCAAGTGCTCTTTTCATTTTACTTATTGCTTCATTTCTGTTTGCTCCATGTGTTATTATTTTTGCTATCATTGAGTCATAGTTTGGTGGTATTACATAGCCACTATATATTGCTGTGTCTACTCTTACGCCATTTCCTCCTGGCAGGTTTATTTCTCCTATTTTTCCTGGGCTTGGCATAAAGTTTTTACTTGGATTTTCTGCGTTTATTCTACATTCTACCACATGCCCTCTAAATTCTATTTCTTTTTGTTTAAATTTTAGCTTTTCTCCTGCTGCTATTCTTATTTGTTCTTTTACTAGGTCTATTCCTGTTCTTTCTTCTGTTATTGGGTGTTCTACTTGTATTCTTGTATTCATTTCCATAAAGTAAAAGTCTTTATTAATATCTACTAAAAATTCTACTGTTCCAAGGCTTGTGTATCCTGCTGCTTTTGCGGCTTTTATTGCAGATGCTCCCATTTTGTTTCTTAGTTTTTCATCTACTACACTTGAAGGTGTTTCTTCTATTATTTTTTGATGATTTCTTTGTATTGTACAGTCTCTTTCTCCTAAATGTACAACATTTCCATATTCATCTGCCATTATTTGAATTTCTACGTGTCTTGGATTTCTTATATATTTTTCTATGTATATTTCATCATCATTAAAGGAATTTTTGGCTTCTTGTTTTACTATGTTGTAGCTCATTTCCATTTCTTTTTCATTGTTTACAACTCTAATTCCTTTTCCGCCTCCACCTGCTGATGCTTTTAGCATAACTGGATATCCTATTTTTTCTGCAATTTTTAGTGCTTCTTTTAGGCCTGTAATGCTTCCTTCTGAACCTGGTATTACTGGAACATCTTCTTTTTTCATTAGTTCTTTACTGTTTGATTTATTTCCTAATAGGTTTATGACCTTAGATGTTGGACCTATAAATTTTATATTTGATTCTTCACAAATTTTTGCAAAGTTTGCATTTTCCGATAGGAATCCAAAACCTGGGTGAATACTATCTGCGTTTGTTATTCTTGCTGCTTCTATTATATTTTTTATGTTTAAATAACTTTGTTTTGGGTTTGCTGGTCCTATACATATCGCTTCATCTGCTAGTTTTGTATGAAGGGCATTTTTGTCTATTTCTGAATATACTGCTACTGTTTTTATATTCATTTCTTTACATGCTCTTATAATACGAACTGCAATTTCTCCACGATTTGCAATTAGAATTTTGTTCAATTTTTTTCACTCTCCTTTTGCCCGTTTATAATATTCTTTGTATTGTTATTTTGTATTTGTACTAAGGGCGTAATTCGGTATGCCTCATATGTATTCCTAACCGATTAAGCCCCTACATTTCTTATATTCTTTTTAACCAATAACAGCAAATGTAAATTCTCCTTTTGCGGCTAGCTTTCCGTCTACTGTTGCTATTCCTTCTCCTATTCCTATTGGACCTTTTCTTTTTATTATTTTTACTTCTAGTTTTAGGGTATCTCCTGGTATTACTTGCTTTTTGAATTTCATTTTATCTATTCCACCAAATAGTGCATTTTTTCCTTTGTTTTCTTCCATTCCTAAAATACTTACTGCTCCTGTTTGTGCCAAGCTTTCGGCTATTAATACTCCTGGCATTATTGGGTTTCCTGGAAAGTGCCCTTTGAAATACCATTCTTCTTCTTTTACGTATTTGTATGCTGTGCAACTTTCGCCTGGAATGTTTTCTTCTACTTCGTCTATCATTAGGAATGGTTCTCTTTGTGGGATTATTTGTTTTATTTGTTCTTTGTTTAACATTTTTTATGTCCTTTCTTAATGGAGTTTTGGATTATTTTATTTTGAATAGTTCTGTACCATATTCGACTGTTTCTCCATCTTTTACTAATATTTCTACTATTTCTCCTGCATATTCTGATTCTATTTCGTTCATTAGTTTCATTGCTTCTATTATACATAGTGTTTCTCCTTTTTTTACTGTTTGGCCTTCTTCTACATATGGTTTTTCTGTTGGTGATGGTTTTAGGTAGAATGTTCCTACCATTGGAGATTTTACTATTTTGTAGTTTTCATTTGATTTGGTTGTTTCTTTTGGTTCTATTGTTTGTTTTGTATTTTCTAGTATTTCGGTTGGATTTTCTTTTATTATTTCTTTGATTATTTGATTGTTCTTTTTTACTCTTATTTTTATTCCGTCTGGAAATTCTAGGTTTACTTCGTCTACGTTTGATTGGCCTATGTCGTTTATTAGTTTTTTTATTTCGTTGTAGTCCATTTTTTCTTCCTTTCTTCCTTTCTTCTTTTCTTGTTTTGGCTTCCGCATTGGGGACAGTTCCTAATCTAGCCAGATTATTTTATTTTTTTACTTGTGGTTCTTCTCTATCTTGTTTCCGATTACGAACCGTCCCCAAAGCTACTTTTCTGCCTGTTTCTGCTATTTCTTTGGTCGCCCAGAGTGCGACCCCTACAATTTAGTTTACTACTATATATAGGAATAGTAGTAATTAATCTTTGTAGAGTAACCTTATGTGTTTATATATATTAAAATCAAAATTGAAGCCCGACAGCCCTTTGAGGCGGGGGAATACCCCTTGTCTTGGAGGGTTCGATTTTTATTTTAATATATATAAATGCATAAGGTGGGCTATTTTATATCTTTATTATTCTTCGTATTTTTTGAATATTATGGTGCTGTTGTGGCCTCCAAAGCCTAGTGAGTTTGACATTGCTACTTTTATTTCTTGGTTTCGTGGTTCGTTTGGTATAATGTCTAGGTCGCATTCTTCGTCTTTTTCTTTATAGTTTATTGTTGGGGGTACTAGTTTTTCTTTTATTGCTTTTATACATATTACTGCTTCTATTCCTCCAGCTGCTCCTAGTAGGTGCCCTACATTTCCTTTGGTTGAGCTTACCATTACTGTGCTACTTGCTTCTCCTAATGCTTTTTTTATTGCTTTTGTTTCTATCGAATCGTTTAAGTGTGTTGAGGTTCCGTGTGCATTTATATAGTCTACGTCTTCTGGCTTTATATTAGCGTCTTCCATTGCTCTTGTCATTGCTTTTGCTCCACCTTCTCCATTTGGGGCTGGTGAGGTTATGTGGTAAGCGTCTGTGCTAGAGCCGAATCCTATAAGTTCGCCATATATTTTTGCTTTTCTTTTTTTTGCGTGTTCTAATTCTTCTAATACTAATATTCCTGCTCCTTCTCCCATTACAAAGCCATTTCTTTCTTTGTCAAATGGTATGCTTGCTCTATTTTTATCGGTGGCATTTGATAGTGCTTTCATGTTTTCAAATCCTGCAATTCCTACTTCACATATTGAGGCTTCTGATCCTCCTGCTATTATTACATCTTCTGCTCCTATTTTTATTGTTTTATATGCTTCTCCTATTGCTTGTGTTGAAGAACTACATGCTGTTACTATTGCCATTGATTCTCCTTTAAAGCCAAATTCTATTGCTATGTTTCCTGCTGGCATATTTGCAATTGACATTGGTATAAACATTGGTGATACTCTGTTATTTCCTTTTATTGTATTTACTTCACATTGTTCTTGTATTGTTTTAAGCCCTCCTATTCCTGAGCTTACATATGTACCTACTCTTTCAAAGTCTGTATTTTCAATATTTATTCCACTGTCTTTTACAGCTTCTCTTGCTGCTATTATTGCAAATTGTGAAGATTTATCTAACCTTTTTGCTTGTTTTGTCTCAAAATATTCTAGTGGGTTATAGTCTTTTACTTCTGCTGCTAATTTTGTTTTAAAATTAGTAGTATCAAATGAAGAAATATTATCTATTCCACATTTTTTGTTTTTTATTCCTTCCCAAGTTTCTTTAACATCTTTTCCTATTGGAGTTATTGCTCCAAGTCCTGTTATTACAACTCTTTTTTCCATTTTTTTATCCTTTCTATTGATTTTACTCTTATTCTATGTTGTTATATTAACATAATTTTATTAACTTTAAACATATCATTAGGAGGTATTCATATGAATAATTTCTTTGAAAAAGCTCTTGCTATTAAGCGTCGGTACTGTCAGGCTGCAATTGAATTAGGAACAGACATTTATGGTCCTGGTTATGATGTTGATACTTTTAATCCTTATAAAGATGCCAAAGTAGAAATACTTTCTCGGTTAGTGGCTACTTATTTTATGTACGATGGTAATATTCCTAATAAATTTTCTATTAAACTTTCTGATTCTTATGATACAGATTGGCTTTTATGTACATTACAAGCAGTATTTAAGATTTAGCAACTATATATAAAGTTACCACTGTTTCACATGTTCATTCTTTAAGTATCTATAATTGCTATGCAAGTGCTTATGCCTATGATATTTCATTATTAAAATAACTTTAATTGAAGTCCTTTATCTTTCTTATGAGAGGTAAAGGCTTTTTTTACATTAACATCCCACCATCTACATGAATAACTTGCCCTGTTATGTATGAGCTTTCTTCTGAGGCTAGGAATTTTACTACGTTTGCTACGTCTTGTGCTTTTCCCATTCTTTTTAGTGGTATTGTTTTTGCTATTTCTTCTTTTATTTCTTCTTTTAATACATCTGTCATTGCTGTTTCTATAAAGCCTGGTGCTATGCTATTTACTAGTATGTTTCTTGAGCCTACTTCTTTTGCCAAGCTTTTTGTAAAGCCTATTATTCCTGCTTTTGAGGCTGCGTAGTTTGCTTGACCTGCGTTTCCACTTACTCCTACTACTGAAGATATATTTATAATTCTTCCTCTACGATTTTTCATCATATATGGTATGACATTTTTTGTCATGTTAAATGTTCCTACTAAATTTACGTTTATTACATCTTCAAAATCTTCTTTTTTCATTCTCATTAATAATGTATCTTTTATGATACCTGCATTATTTACTAGTACGTCTATCTTTTCATATTCTTCTATTATTTGTTTTGCAATTCTTTCACAGTCATCATAGTTTGATACATCGCCTTGAAGGCTTAAGCATTTTGCTCCTGTTTGTTCTATTTCCTGTTTTGTGTTTTTTAGTTCTTCATTTTCTTTTCTATAGTTTATTGCTATATCATAACCTGCTTCTGCAAGTGTTATTGCTATTTGTTTGCCTATTCCTCTGGTTGCACCTGTTATAAATGCTATTTTTTTCATTTTTTATCTTTTCCTTTCTTTTTTGGTTTAGATGTCGGAAGTCAGAAGTCGGATTTGTTTTACACCTTGGGTTTCCGCATTGTGGACAGTTCCTAATCTAGGCAAATTATTTCATTCTTTTACTTGTTGTCCTACTCTATCTTGTTTCCGATTACGAACCGTCCCCAATGCTATTTTTTTCATTTTCTTAGGAAAGATTTGGACGCGTCCCAAATCTTTCCATTGTCTTTTCTAAGGTTGTTGTGTCGTTTATGTTTATAATGTTTATGTTGTTTGGTGGGGTCATTCTTTTTATGAAACCTGATAGTGTTTTTCCTGTAC
The DNA here is from genome assembly GCA_949902805.1 of uncultured Clostridiaceae bacterium. Taxonomy (GTDB): domain Bacteria; phylum Bacillota; class Clostridia; order TANB77; family CAG-508; genus UMGS1663. The sequence continues at coordinate 14,535 of CATLDI010000006.1, read as the reverse complement.
CTATTTCTATGAATGTGTCTATTCCATTTTCTAACATTGTTTGTAATACTTTATCAAACCTTACTGGGTTTATTATGTGTTTGGCTAATATAGTTCTGATGTCGTCTATTCCTTGGTATGGTTTTCCGTCTATATTTTTTATTACTTTTGTATTTGTTTTTGTATTTATTGTTACTTTATCTAACTCTTCTTTTAATGCTTCTGAACATTTCGATAGTTTTTCTGTGTGGAATGGTCCAGCTGTATTTAAAAACATTACTTTTTTTGCTCCTAATTCTTGTGCTATATTTCCTGCTTCTTTTACCGCTTCTTCTTCTCCTGATATTACAATTTGACCTACTGTATTATAATTTGCAGGTACCACAAAGCCACTTTGTACCTTGCCACATGCTTCTTCTACTTCTTTACTTTCTAGCCCCATAATTGCTGCCATTTTCCAATTTCCTTCTGGAGTTAAATTCTGCATTATTTCTCCTCTTTTTTGTACAAGCTTAACTCCTTCTTCAAAAGAAATTGCTTTTGCTTCTATTAATGCTGTATACTCTCCTAAACTTAAACCTGCTGACATTTGAGCTGTTATTCCATTTTTATGTAATAATTCTAATATTGCCAAACTGTGTGTTAGTATTGCTAGTTGTGTATTTTTGGTTTCGTTTAATATTTCTTCTGGTCCTTCAAAAGATATTTCTTTTATATTAATGCCTGTTATTTTTGAAACTTTGTCATATACTTTTCTTACTTCTTCATAAGTTTCATACAAATCTTTTCCCATACCAACTTTTTGGCTTCCTTGACCTGGAAATAAAAATCCTATTTTCATTTTGTTTTTCCTCCTATTAATGCTTCAAAACGATTGCAAAATTCGCCAATGAATTCTTTTCCACCTACTATAACTCCAAATTCTTTCTTTGTTGATGTTGCTATATTTTCAATATCTCTTGAAAATTTTTCCTTATTTGTATTTATTCCTATTCCAACTACTATATATTTTAGTTTTTCACCACTCGTTTTACTTTGTGTTAGTATTCCACCTATTTTCTTTCCTTTGTATACAATATCATTTGGCTCTTTTATATTTAACTCTATTTTATAAATGTCTTTGAAAATATCTATTATTATTCCGTGCTATTTCAATTGTTAAATTATTTATTTCTTGTATATTGCAATTCATTTCTAAATAGAATGAGAAGGCAATGTTGCCTTTTTCGTCTGTATGCCATATCCTTCCGTGTGTTCCTTTTCCTTTTGTTTGTAATTCTGACATAACCAAGCTTCCATTTTTTATATTTTTGGCTTTTATTAATCTCCATATTTCTTCTTGCGTTGAGTCTATTTGCTCATAGTAAATAAAGTTTTTTCCTAATATATTAGTTTTTAGATTCGTTAATTGCATCTAAATTCGCCTGCCTTTTTATTTTATTAGTTGAGGTTTTTATTAGTGGTTCTTCGGTTAGTATTATTCCTCTTATTGCTTTATATGGTGGCATTTTTTTATTAATTTCTTTTATTTTTTCAAATAATACATTATATATTTCTTCATCTGTTTTTACTTTGTAAGTATCTTCTATTCTTTTTCTATCAAATACAATTTTGACATTTATTTTCACATTATCTTTATCCTCTGACTGAATTTTTCCAAATATAAAAGATTCTTTTATTCCTTCTATTTTATTAACTAAGTTTTCCATTTCCTCTGGGAATATGTTCTTTCCATTTTTTAAAACTATTACACTCTTTTTTCTTCCTTTAATAAATATGTACCCCTCTTTATCTATTTTTGCTAAGTCTCCTGTATAAAACCATCCATTTTTTATTGCTTCTTTTGTAGCCTTCTTGTCATTGTAGTATCCTAACATTATGTTTGGGCCTTTTACTATTAGCTCTCCTATGCCTTCTTTATCTGTATCTACTACTTTTGCTTTAACATTTGGCAAAGCCTTTCCTATACTTCCTAACCTATATTCTTTATTTGTGCCAATTCCTATAACTGGAGAGGTTTCTGTTAGCCCATATCCTTGTACTAAATTTATTCCTAGTAACCTATATTTCTCTTCTATTTTTTTATCTAAAGCTGCTGCTCCACTTATGAATAATTTTACATTTCCACCTATCATGCTATGTATTTCGTTGAAGGCTTTTTTTCTTTCTTCCATTGTAGAATTTTTATATTTTTCTTCTTTTTCTAGTATTTCTTCTAGTTTTCCTTTTTTAGTTAAGTTTCTTCTAATTGCTGCAAATAATCTTTCATATATTCCAGGCACACAAGCCATTACTGTTACTTGATATTCCTTTAAATTATCTATAATATGTCTTATTCCATCACAAAAAGTAATTTGAGATCCTTTATATAGTGAAAATAGAAAACCTACTGTACATTCAAATACATGGTGGTCTGGTAATACTGAAAGTATGGTATCTTTTTCATTTACATCTAATGTACTTCCTATATCCATTAGGTTTGAGCATATATTTTTATGTGAAAGTGCTACTACTTTTGAGTTCGATGTTGTTCCTGATGTAAATAGCATTATGCTCATTTCTTCTGAATTTATTTTTGCATTTATAAATTTCGCATCATTGTTTTCTATTAGTTTATAGCCTTTTTCTATTAATTCTTTTTGTGAATATATTCCTTGTGTACTTATATTTTTATCCATCGAAATTAAGTGTTTTAGTTTATTTTTGGTACTATATTTTATTTTCTTTATTATTTCTTCATATTTACTTGAGTAAAATATTGCTTCAACTTCTGCTCTTTGTATTAATAATGATAGTTCATTTTCTGGTAATGATTTATCTAGTGGAACCACTACCCCTGTTCCACATACTACTGATAAATAGGCAATTTCCCATTCTAGTCTATTTTCTCCAATTATTGCTATTCTTTTTCCTTGCAGACCAATATCTATTAATGCTGTTCCTAATGCATTTACCATTTCTCTTACTTGCCCATGTGTGTATGTTTTATAATTTCCTTCTGATATTTTTATTTTATATGCTGGCCTATCTTTATATAGTTTTGTTGTTTTAGTTAACATGTCTTTTAAGTCTGCTATTTCTAATGTTTCATATAACTTTTTACTCATAATTTTCTCTCTTTCACATTTTTTGCATAGTTTTATATTCTTTGTATTATATTTTAGCATTCAAGTATATATATGTCTTTAGACTGGGGGGTCAGTATAATGTATAATAAAAAATAAAAAATAGACATTTAAGTCTATTTTTCATTTTTTATTAATTAATTTATATTTCTATTCTAAATTCTATATAGTCCCTCTCATTTTTTACGCATATGTTTCCTCCATGTAGTTCTACTATTTCCTTTGTTATAGCAAGTCCTAGCCCTGCTCCTCCATTGTTGCTTGCCCTTGATTCGTCTATTCTGTAGAATTTATCGAATATTTTTTCTAATTTATATTCAGGTATTTTTTCTCCTTTATTTTTGAAAATTATATTTGTTTTTTCTCCAGTTTGCTCTAATATTATTTCTATTATCGTATTTTCATAACTATAATTAATTGCATTTTTTATAAGGTTTCCAAATGCTCTTGCTAGTTTGTCCCCATCTCCCATGTAATAAGCATGTTCTGGTTTTGTTGCTTTATAGCTTAAGTGTTTTTCTTGTAGCATTGGGTAACATTCTTCTAGTAATTGGTCTAGTAGGAATGATAAGTCTATTTTCTTTTTGTTTATTGGCATGTCATGTAAATTGTATCTTGTTATTTCGAAGAATTGGTTTGTTAGTTCTTCTACTCTTTGTGCTTTATCTAATGCTATTTTTGTATATTTTTCTTGCATTTCTTTTGATATTTGTTTTTCTTCATTTAATAAGCTTAAATATCCTATTACTGAAGTTAGTGGTGTTTTTAAATCATGTGCCATATACATTATTAAGTCATTTTTCTTATTTTCTGCCTCTTTTGCTTCATCTTTGCTTTTTATTAAGTCTATTCTAATGTTATTTAATTTATTTTCTATTATAGCTAAACTTGTTGGTAATTCTACTTTGTTTTCTGGATTTTTTATTATTTCATTAATTGCAGATGTTATAATTGTTATGCTATTCATAGTTTTCCTTATTACGAAAAAACTTACTATTATCATTACAAATAAGCTTATTATTGCTATAATTGCCGGCTTTTGTTCTACTACTCTATAATATATGTAACTGTCTGTGTTATTTATATTTTCTGCTATTGTATCATTAAATACACCATCTATTAGAAAAGCAATTATGCACATACAAATAATTGTATACAGAATTATTTGTAATACTGCTTTTAGTGCTATTCCATTTTTTATACTATTAAATTCTTTTACTTTATTCAATTTTGTATCCCACTCCCCATACTGTTTTTATATATTTTGGCTTTCTTGTATCTTCTTTTAATTTTTCTCTTATTCTTCTTATATGCACCATCACTGTATTGTTGTTATCTAAATACTTTTCCTTCCATACTTTTTCAAATAGTTCTTCTGAACTTACTACATTTCCTCTATTATTTGCTAAATATAGAAGTATATCAAATTCTATTGGTGTTAGTATTATTTCTTTATCATATAATAAACATTTATGTTTTTCTTTGCTAATTTCTAATCCATCTATATATATTTTTTCTTCTTCACTTTTATCATTATATTTTGTATATCTTCTGGCTGCTGCTTTTACTCTTGCTACTAATTCTAGTGGATTAAATGGTTTTGTTATATAGTCATCAGCACCTATTGTTAGTCCTGTTATTTTATCTTTATCTTCTATTTTTGCTGTAAGCATTATTATTGGGAAAGTTAGGTTTTTATCTCTAATATATTTGCATATTTCAAATCCATTTTTTCTTTTTACCATTACATCTAATATAGCAAAGTCTAGTTTTACTGTATTTATATATTTTATTGCTTCTTCTGAAGTATAACATTTATATATTGTGTAATTTTCGTTTTTTAAGTACAACTCTACTAAGTCAGCTATCTCTTTTTCATCATCTAATACTAAAACATTCATCTTTTTATTTCCTTTCATTTAAATTATAACATATCTTATTACTTTTTTCATTGTTCGTAGGAAAATGTAAGAAAAATTTAAGATTTTATTCATTGTTTCTTAAAACACTTTTAAGTTTATTTTTATATAATAAAGACAAGCTTAAGGAGGAATTTTTGTGAATAAAAAAGTAAAAAGAAAAAGAAAAAGAAACTTAAATGAGAAAAGAATTATTTTTGTTTTAATTATAGTTGCATTAGGCTTTTACTCGTTAACTCAATTTAACTTTCCTACTGTCAAAAATAATTTAACTAATATCAATAATGTTTTTTGTGCTCATTCAGATTATGATATTATAAAACAAGATACTAACCCTAATTATTATGGTATAGGTCAAAAAACTGTTCAAGGTAAAGATGGATATATTACAACTTTTACTACTGAAAAAAATAAGATATATAAAGAATATAAGCAAAATGGCAACTCTTCATGGAGTAATAATAAATATTGGGATAATACAATGGAAACTGATGGTTGTGGTATTACTGCAATTTCTATTATTTTAAGTGGATATGGTAAAAATGTTACTCCTGAAGACCTTAGGAAAAAGTACTACCCTGTTTTAAATGGGGATAGAATTTCTAGTGTTTTGAGTGATACTTTTGGAGTTGATAATTCTGATTTTTTATATGATAGTTCTTCTTTGTCAAATGAAGTAATAACAAAACATTTAAAAAAAGATAAACCTGTCTTAATATGTGTTTGGAATAAACCTAATAATAATCGTTGGACAACCGCTTCTCATTACATGGTATTACTTGCTAGTGATGGAAATGACATGGTATATATTTCTAATCCTAATGGGCTAGAAAATAGTAGTAAAAGTTCTGGGTGGTATAATATTTCTGAGGTTAGTCCGTATATTGCTAAGGCTTTATTTGTTGAAGAATAATACCTTAAAAAGGGGATGTAAAAAAAGTGTGTCAATATGCCCCGTCCCTTTTGACACACTTTTTTTACATCCCCTTTTAATTATTTTATATTTCAAATTGATATCCATCTTCTACTACTAAAATATTTTTGTTATCTTCTTTTTTTAGTACTTCTCTTGTTGTGTCTCTTAAATGTGTTGCAACTATTTGTTTATTATATTTTTCTGCTAAATATTTTATATTATCTATTCCCATGTGGTCGTGATTTCCTTGTATTAAAGATGTATCTGCAATTGTAACCTTACTGCTTTTAATTAGCTTTTCTACACCTTTGCATATTCTACTATCTCCTGTACAACTCAAAGCATTATTTATGTTGTATCCATATGCTGGTTTTTCTTCTCCATGTGATACTTGTATTGCTTTTATTTTATATCCCTCTAATTCTATTTCAGTTTCTTCCTTATTTAATTCTATAAACTTTATATTCATAAGTTCTTGTATTTCTTCTCTATCTTCAAACCTATATGCTGCAAATAATTCTACCACTTTATCTGCTATTCCTTTTGGTCCAATTATTACAATTTCATTGTGTATATTTATGTAATTATATACATGTTTTAAGAGGAATGGTATATCTGCTGTGTGATCTCCATGCATATGTGTAATTAATATCATTTTTATCTTTTCTGGATCATGATTATTTTTTAATAATTGTTTTAATGTTCCATTTGGCATATCTACCATTAATTCCTGATTTACTAACGTACATGCGCTATTATATTTTGTGTATATTGCTCCTGTTCCTACTAGTTGTACTTTCATTTTTATTTTTTCTCCTTGTATCTTACATTTTCTTTATACTTTAGTTTTTATTACATATTATACTGTATACTCACTTAGTTTTCCTTTATATATTAACTTAATATTATCCAGTTTCTTGAAGTTTTCTGGTCTTATTAGTTCTGGTAAATTGGTTTTTACTCCTGATTCTTCTAATACATATTTTACAAATTCTGCACAATAAAATGAGTTTTCGGATTTAATTCTCTTATTAAGTCCTACAGCAAATAGTCCTATAATATTAAATTTTAATTGTTTTCTTTTAATTTTCATATCATATATAATTTTTTCTATTTTGTTATATTGTTCTTCAGTAATTTCTAATGAATATACTTTAGCTCTTGTTAATTTAAATCTTTTAAATGTACCTGAATTTATATGTTCATGAACAAACCCTGCCCAAAATGGAGTATATGGGTTTAACCTTCCAAAGCTGTACATTTCGTTTAGTTCATTGTCTAGCGCAATAGAAATGTGTGAAAACTCATCTTTTGTAAATCTCTTTATCAATTTTGATAATGTTGTTCCTGTATGTGTTAAAATTATATATATTTTTCTTGTTTTTGTATCCATTATTCAATCTCCTATATTGTTCTTTTACCAATATAATTTTTAATTAGTAAAATGTCAAGTTATTTTATATATATTTTGTTAATCAATCCATAAAAATGTATTATTTTGGGCTACAAATTATAACACAAAACTGCAATTTTATAAAAATTTTCTAAATTGCAGTTTTTATTATTCTAAATTTGTTAGCTATGTTTATTTCTGAGTTTTAGAATTTTCTTCTAAAATCAACTTCATTTCTTCTTGTCTTTTTACTTTTTTTGTTGTTGTCTTTATAAGTTCTTTATCTGTTAAGAACATTTTCTGAATATGTTTATATCTTGGAAAAGATTTATTTAATTCTTTTATTTGTTCCCATATTATTTTATATAATTCTTCTTCTGTTTTGTCATTATATTTTTGTTTTACTACTTCTTTATTATATACTATTTTTACAGAAACTTTTACATCATCTTTTTCTTTATTGTCTGGTAATCCAAATATCATACATTCTTCTACTAGTTCTAGTCTATTTACTAATAGTTCAAGTTCTTCTGGAAATACTTTTTTTCCATTTCTTAGAACTATCATATTTTTATTTCTTCCTGTTACATATAAAATTCCTTTTTTGTCCATGTATCCTAGGTCTCCTGTATAGAACCATCCATCTTTTAGAACTTCATTTGTTAATTCTGGCATTTCGTAATAACCTAGCATTATATTGGGACCTTTTACTCGTATTTCTCCAATGCCTTTTTCATCTTTATTTACTATTTCTATTGTATCATTTATCATTGCAACTCCAACTGATCCATTTTTTATAATTTTATGATTTTCGGCTGCAATTACAGGAGATGTTTCACTTAAGCCATATCCTTGCAGAGTTTTTACTCCCAAATCATTAAATCCTTTTGATATTTTAGGGTCTGCTGGTGCTCCTCCAGATATTACAAGCCTTAGTTCGCCTCCTAATGCGTCAATTACTTGTTTGAATAATATTCTTCTTATATCTATATGTAATTTTAATAAAATATTACTAATTTTAGTTGCTATATTTATTAGCTTTGTTTTTCCTTGTTTTGCTATTTCTTTCATTATTGTTTTATATATTGCTTCTACTAAAACAGGAACTCCTACAAATAGTGTTACTTTATATTCATTTAAGTTTTGTTTTATATATCTTAATCCATCTGGAAATACTGTTTTTACACCACTAGCTAGCATCATTATTATACATGTTGAGCCAAATATATGGTGAAATGGTAAAAATGCAATATTGGTGTCTGTGCTTCTTATATCTTCTACACATTGCATTGCATATATATTAGATGCAATATTTTTTTGAGAAAGCATAACAGCTTTTGACTTTGATGTAGTTCCCGATGTGAATAAAAGTATATTCATTTCATTCTCGTTTATTTGTGCCTTTATATAATTTGTATTTCCTTCGTTTAATAAATGCTCTCCTTTTTCTATAAGCTCTTTTACAGACTTATAGCCTTCAATTTCACTCATACAAATATATTCTTTTAAATTTGTTTTTCCTTCTAATTTTATTTTTTCTATTTTCTCTGTTAATTTTTCGTCAAACATAATGCAATCTGCTTTACTTCTAATTAGTGAATTTTCAAGTTCGTCATATTGCAAATCTTTATCTAAAGGAACAGAAACTATTCCTCCTAATAAATTTGAAATGTGTGCTAATGCCCATTCGTATCTATTTTTACCTATAACAGCTATTCGTTTTCCTTTTACAAGTCCCATTTCATATAAAGTTGTTCCTAATTTATTAATGTCTTCTAATAATTCTTTATATGTCACATTTTCATATGTTACTTTCTTATTTTCTTGATGTTTTATTACAAATGCTATTTTGTCACTATATTTGTTTGTACAGTGATAAATAATTTCCTTTATATTATTAAATTCTTTTGCTTCAAATATTTTCATTCTTTTCAAAATACATTCTTCCCCTTTACATTTATTTTTTCTTATATTATCATTTAAAGTTTAGGTATGTCAATGTATCTGACTGTTTGTTCTAAAAATTTAATTTTGGGGAATATATTAATTTAATTATTGACTTTTACTTTTTTATTGTGTATTATTATTACATACAATTGATAAAGAACTATTTTTATAGTTATAAGTTTGGAGGTTAATTTATGTCAAAATCTATTAAAGTAATTTCATTTTTATTAATTATATTATTTTTTATATCTAGTTTATCTTTTGCAACTGATATAGATATGAATATTACAGATGACAATTCTGTTACTTCTACAGATAATAATATTAATTCAAATTTATTAGAGGATAACTCTACTGTAAATACTAATAGAATAAATTCTAATAATAACAATGGCTCTACAAATCAATCAACTGTTGTAAGAAGTGTAACTGATACTTCAACTAATGATGGTTTAAATTTATCAAATATTTTAAATATTTTGTTAATTGTTGTAGGAGTTGTTTTAATTTTATTAGCAATAGCAATTTTAATAAGATTACATTCTTAATTTATAAAGGAAAGATTTGGGAAAGATTTGGGAAAGATTTGGGACGCGTCAAAAACTTTCCTTTTATTTTTATATTATTTTTTAAGCTTTAATTCAAAAAGGAAAGTTTTTGACGCGTCCCAAATCTTTCCCAAATCTTTCCTTTTTTTACAGCCCATTTTTTATATATTAAATTTTTTTCTTTGTTTTATTTTTTCCATTTTTCAACATTAAATTACAGAAATTTTTTCAAGTTAATTTTTGGTTGTATATTTTATTTATAATTTTTAATACTAATATTGAGTTTAAATTTCACAAATTTAAATATATAAAGGAGGTTAACTATGAAAAAGAGATTTTATATCATTGCATTATTAGTAGTTAGTATATTTGTTTTATCGGCTTCTTATACATTTGCTACAAATGAACCACAAGCTGTAGAAGGAATTAGGAACGTAGTTGGCGGTGCCGAAAATATGGTAGAAGACGCTGGTAGAGGTATAGTGGATGGAGTAAGAAATATTACATCTGGTGGAGAAAACATGATAGAAAATGCTGCTGGTGATATTGGAAATGGAGTTCAAAATGCTGGGAATCATGTAACAGGTGCTATGACTAGCGATAATTATAATGCTACTAGAACTACTACTAGAAGTGCTGACATTAATGCTGGTGAAGGAACTTTTCTTGGTATGAATAGTACTGTATGGACTTGGCTTATAATGGCGGTTGTTGGTGTTGCAATTATTGCTCTTGTTTGGATGTATGCTAAGCAGAATAATCATTCTTATAATGATTAATTTAAGGATGTTAGAGGTTGGAAGTTGGAAGTTGAAAATTTTGTAAATCGTTATTACACTTTTTAACTTTATCTTTCAACTTTTTTCTTTTATTATTTTTCTTTTTGTGTTATACTATACTTATATTTGTAGAGTAACCTTATGTGTTTATATATATTAAAATCAAAATTGAAGCCCGACAGCCCACCCACGGCAGTTGAATACCCATTGTCTTGGAAGGTTCGATTTTTATTTTAATATATATAAATGCAGAAGGTGGACTTAATATAAAAAGAGAGGTACATATATGTCTAATTTAATTGCTAAAAATCCAGTTGCTAAGCATAATTATAATATTATTGATACTATTGAAGCTGGCATTGTTTTGACTGGTACAGAGATAAAATCTATTAGAAATGGTAGGGTTAATTTAAAAGATAGTTATGCTAGTATTCAAAATGCGGAAGTGTATATTCATTCTATGCATATTAGTCCATATGAACATGGTAATATTTTTAATAAAGACCCTTTAAGAGATAGAAAATTACTTTTGAACAAAAATGAAATTAGAAAATTAGTTGGCCTAATTAAACAAAAAGGCTATGCTTTAGTTCCTATGAGTTTGTATTTTAAAGGTAGTTTTGTTAAGGTTGAGCTTGGAATTGGAGTTGGTAAAAAACTTTACGATAAGCGTGAAGACTTGAAGAAGAAAGATGCTGAAATGTATATGAAAAGACATATGTAGATAAATAGGTCGCCATTTATGGCGACCTACTATAAATTTATTCTTTAAAACTTTTCTTGTATTCTTCTATTTTATCTATATCAACTATGCCAATTTTAAATAAAATTTGATTATTTAAAATTCTATAAACCACATCTGTTTTTACAATACTATCATAGAGCTTCTTCAATATATTTATTCTTTTTTAAGCATTTTCGTTGAAGAGCGGGTCGCCGATAGCAGCGACCCCTACAAATGTTTATCAGTTATTAGGCTATCTCAAAATCAATTTGCCTTGTTATTTTGTCTGCATGGATTACTCTTATTTTTACTTTATCACCTATTTTATATGTTGTTTTTGTTTTTTCTCCTGTTAAAGTTTTTCTGTTTTCGTCGTATATAAAATATTCATCTCCTAAGTGTTCAAATCTTATTAGACCTTCTACTGTGCTTTCTAGTTCTACGAACATTCCAAATGATGTTATACTTGATACAATTCCCTCAAATTCTTCGCCTATTTTATCTTGCATAAATTCGGCTTTTTTGATGTCTATGCTATCTCTTTCTACTTTTTGAGCTACTTTTTCTCTTTCTGATGATTGATTAGCATAATTTACTGATTGTTCGTTATATTTAGCAAGTATTTCTTCATTTATATTATAGTTATTACTTAAATATTTTGAAATTACTCTATGAATGAATAAGTCTGGATACCTTCTTATTGGTGATGTGAAGTGGCAATAGTATTTACTTGCTATTCCAAAGTGTCCTTTGTTCTCACTTTCGTACCTTGCTACTTTTAGTGTTCTTAATATCAAAGTAGATATTACTCTTTCCTCTTCTTTTCCTTTTATATCTTCTAATACTTCTGCAAACGCTTTTGGGTGGATATTGTCTTTGTTTCCTTTAATTTTATAGCCAAAATTGTATAGAAATTTGTTTAATTCTAAAACTTTGTCTTCATCTGGCTCTTCGTGTACTCTGTATATAAAAGGCGCTTCTAGCCAATAAAAAGTTTCAGCTACTGTTTCATTTGCTGTAAGCATAAATTGTTCTATTATTTCATTTGCAAATGTAAGTTCATATTTTTTTACATCTATTGCAAATCCATCTTTATCTAACACTATTTTAGTTTCTGGAATATCCAAATTTAGGCTTCCTTGCTTTTCTCTTCTTTGTTTTAATATTTTTGCTAGTTCTTCCATTTGTTTAAAATGTTCAAAATATGGTTTACATTCTTTTAATAATTTTAAATCTTTTTCTAATTCATTTATTTTTTGTTTTGCAACACTTGCATTTTCTATTTTTTCATCATTTATATTTTCTTCTTCATCTTTGTTATTGTTTATATATTTTAGAATAGTAGCAATTTCATTATAGCTCATTCTTCTAGTAACATTTATAACACTTTTTTTAATTTCAGAAGATACAACTTGTCCTTCATTATTAATTTCCATTATGACCGAAAGTGTTAGCCTATCTTTCTTTTGATTTAAACTACAAATTCCATTTGAAAGTTCACGTGGAAGCATTGGTATTACTCTATCTAGCATATATATGCTTGTACCTCTTATAATCGCTTCTTTATCTAGTTTTGAACCTTCTAGTACATAGTAGCTTACATCTGCAATATGCACTCCTAACTCATAGTTCCCATTTTCTAGTTTTTTCACATTAACTGCATCATCTAAATCTTTTGCATCTTCTCCATCTATTGTAAAAATTTCTTCTTCACGTAAGTCTAATCTACCTTTAATATCATTTTTAATATCTTCTTCTTTATATTTTTTAGCCTCTTCTACTACTGTTTCTGGAAATTCGTATGGAAGTTTATAATCTTTAATTAATGAAAGCATATCAACACCTGCTTCATTAATATTACCTAATACTTCTATTACTTTACCTTCAGCATTTTTACCATTTTCAGGATATTTAAGTATTTTTACTAATACCTTACTATCATTACGAGCCTTCCCAAAATTCTTTTTAGATATAAAAATATCAGTACCTAATTTTCTGTCATCTGGAACAACAAAGCCATAATTTTTACTATTTATAAAAACACCTACAACAGTGTCTTTATCTCTTGTTAGTATTTTTATAATTCTACCTTCTGCGCTATGGCTACTATCTTTCTCACTTTCTAATATTTCTATAAGAACAGTATCTCCATTTAGAGCATTTTTTGTATGATTTTTTGAAATATAAATTTCATCATCTCTTCCTTCAATTTTTATAAAACCAAAGCCTTTTTCATTTGCCCTAAATAATCCTGTTATATATCTGTTAGAATCTACTAAGCTATATTTAGATTTTCTATTTTTTTGAATTTTATAGTTTTCTTCTAGCTTTTTAAGTACTTCACTAAAGCTTTGGTATTCCGTTTTAGGCACACACAAAATGCTAGCTATCTCCTTAGCTTTCATAGGAACATAGCTTTCTTCTGCCATAAAATCTAAAATTAATTTTTCCTTATCTTCCATTTATTTTTCTCCTCTTTTATAATCAAAATTATATTATATTTTTTGTTCTTGTAGGGGTAGGCCTTGTGTCTACCCTTTTTTATTTTTTTGTATATTCTTCGAAGATAGGACGGACACAAGGCCCGCACCCTACACATATTTTCAATTTAATAATTAAAAAGGGCGTAATTCGGTAATTCTAACGGGTATTCCTTACCGATTAAGCCCCTTCATTTTTATTCAATTACACATTATATTACATATAATATTCCTAATATAACTGCTAACACTACAAATAATACTCCTAATGTTATTGTTAATCTCTTTAATTTTCCTTCTTTTGTTCTTCCTTTATTTTTTTCATAAAAATTATTTGTTGAAGAACCTGTAATTGTTCCAGAAGCTCCATCATTATCCTTTGTTTGCATAGTTGCTACTATTATTAAAGCTATACAAACTATTAAATATATTCCTAATACTATGTTTCTCACTACTACCATTTTTTATACACTCTCCTTAGTTTTTTATCTTAACAAATGATATTTTAACATATATATTTTTAAATTGCAATTGGTTTTATTAAAAAATTATTCTTATTTTATATTTTTAATTTATGAAAGCAAAAATAGTAGTATATAACTGTACTGAACCCAAAAAATTGGACATTTTTTGATTAGGTACTAGGCAACTTGGGAATGAACTCTGTATTGTACAGGGCTCATTCCTTTTAATTTGCCCTTTATCCTTTTATTATTATAATAATC